>CAYIQA010000055.1:0-3639 GCA_964365475.1 Candidatus Woesearchaeota archaeon
AAGGCTCCAGAAGATGATTGAGGGGAAGACCCGTTATACTTTAAGTGATGAAGATCTGAAAAAGGTTGCAGAGTTTAGAGATATAATGAAAACCCACTTTGGAGAGGGAGCCTTTGTTTATAATAAAAGACCAGACTCATATTAAAAAGATTTAAAAGACCAATTTCTCTTCTGTTTTTTATGGAAAGCACAAGGCAGCCAATTGTAACTGTAATGGGGCATATAGACCATGGAAAGTCCTCAATAGTTGAGAGACTGACACATTTGTCAATAACCAAGGGCGAGCCCGGGCTGATAACTCAGTGCATCAAGTCCTATAAAGTTAGCTCAGATGCAATAAAGAAGGCATCTGGAGATCTTCTTGAGAGGTCCGGGATAAAATTGACAATACCTGGCCTGCTGATAATTGACAGCCCAGGGCATGCTGCCTTCAACAACCTGAGAAAAAGGGGAGGCAACCTTGCTGACATTGCAATCTTAGTCATAGACCTAAACCAGGGGATGCAGGACCAGACTTTGGAGTGCATTGAGATCCTGAAAAACTACAAAACGCCATTTGTTGTTGCTGCAAACAAGATTGACCTGATAAGCGGGTGGAACAAAATAGAAAAAAGCCTGCTTGAAAATGTAAAACAACAGAGACAAGACGTGCAGCAGGACCTGGACAAAAGGATTTACCAAATAGTTGCAAAGCTCAGCGAGTTCAATGTAAATTCTGAAAGGTTTGACAGGGTTGACGACTTTGCTAAGCAGGTTGCAATAGTTCCCTGCTCTGCCCAGACAGGAGAGGGCATTGCTGAACTGATTATGGTGATTGGAGGGCTGGCGCAAAGATATCTTAAGGATAATCTGAAGATGAACGTTGAAGGCGAGGGAAAGGGAATAATATTAGAAGTTCAGGAAGAAAAAGGGCTTGGAACAAGTCTGGATGTAATTCTTTATGACGGAAAACTAAAAGTCAATGACCAGATTGTGATTGGAAGCCTTGGAGAGCCTATTGTTTCAAGAGTCAAGGGGCTGTTCGAACGCGAGAACAAGAAGTTCAAGAGTGTTAAGGAAGCAGGCGCTGCATGCGGGATAAGGGTTCTGCCAGCAGATATCAAGGATGTTATAGGGGGAATGCCAATAAGGGTTGCAAACAAGAATGTTGATGCTGTTAAAGACGAAATTAAAAGAGAAATTGAGCAGGTTATTTCAGATGTTGATAATGAGGGTATAGTTGTCAAGGCTGACACTCTTGGAAGCCTGGAAGCTCTGATTGGACTGCTTAGAAATGCAGGGCTCAAGATAAAAAGGGCCTCTATTGGGGGCATCACCAAGAAGGACATAACTGAGGCGCTTGCTGAGAAAGATCAGCTTAACAAGGTTGTTGCCGGGTTTAATGTTGAAGATGTTGGTTCCAAGAAAGTAAAAATAATATGCAGCGATGTGATTTACAAGATAACTGAAGGCATTGAGGAATGGAGAGATGAGGAAAGAAAAAGAATTGAGGCTAAAGAGCTTGAGAAAGTTTCAAGGGCATTTAAGGTACAGATCCTGCCTGGTTGTGTTTTCAGGCAGAGCAATCCAGCTGTTGTCGGTGTTAAAGTCCTGGGAGGGATTATGAAAAGCAATTTTATAATCATGAAGAAAGACGGGAGCAAAGCAGGCTACGTGAAAAGCATGCAGAAGGAGAATGAGAACGTTGAGGAAGCTAAGAAGGATGATGAGCTTGCAATATCAATTCCCGATGCCATAGTCGGAAGGCAAATTAAGGAAAATGACATTCTGTATTCTGATATGGAAGAGGAGAATTTTGTCAAGCTGAAAAATCTTAAAAAATATCTTAAAGAGGACGAGATTGAGGTTCTAAAGGAGATTGCTAAGATAAAAAGAAGAGAAAATCCTGTCTGGGGAATTTAGACCATAAAGCTTTTAAATGAACTTTTTTTCTGTTGTTATGTGGATTTATGGCAGAGATTAAATGCGTAATAAATGATGTTAAAGCTGGTAAGAGCTATGCAAGGGCTGTTGAAGACCATGTTCTTACTGGCAGGAAGATAGGAGACAAAGTTCCTGGAAGCATAGTTGGGCTTACTGGTTACGAGCTTGAGATTTCAGGAGGCTCAGATTCTGCCGGCTTTCCGATGATGAAAAGCTTGGATACTGGGCTGAGAAAAAGGATAATTCTAAAGAAGGGATTCGCACTCAAAGACGTGAAGAAAAATGTGAGAATAAGAAGGTCTGTCAGAGGCAACCAGATAAACCAGTTCAGTGCGCAGATTAACCTGAAGATTGATAAGTATGGAAGCAAAGGCGTTGAAGAGCTTCTTGGGATACATCCTAAAGAAAAAGAAGCCCCCGCAGAAGCCAAAGCAGAAGAACCTAAAAAAGAGGCTCCAAAAGCTGAAGAGAAGAAAGAGTAATTTTGTTCTAAAAAGTTTTATAAAGAGCTAATCTGGCTATTTCTTTTATGACGAAAAAAATTGAGAAAGAGCAGCCAGAAGTGAATATTGGAATGGTTGGGCATGTCGACCACGGAAAATCTACTTTAGTTTTGGCTCTTACTGGAAAGAAACCAGATACTCATTCTGAAGAAATTAAAAGAGGGATTACTATACGCTTAGGCTATGCCGACGCTGTTTTCTACGAGTGCAAAAGCGGTCACTACTCAACAAGCGAAAAATGCAGTGAATGCGGCGAGAAAACTGAACCTATAAGAAAAGTAAGCTTTGTTGATGCTCCAGGGCATGAGAGCTTGATGGCAACCATGCTAAGCGGGGCTGCAATTATGGATGGAGCAATACTGCTAGTGGCTGCAAATGAGGAATGCCCCCAGCCGCAGACAAGGGAACACTTGAAAGCACTTGAGATTGTGGGAATAAAGAATATTGTCATAGTGCAGAATAAGATTGATTTGACAACAGAAGAGCAAGCTCTGAAAAATTACCAGCAGATAAAAGACTTTGTCAAAGGAACAATAGCGGAGAATGCCCCAATAGTTCCTATAAGCGCGCAGCTCAAGATAAACATTAATTATTTAGTCCAGGTTATTGAGGAGAAAATCAAAACACCTGCAAGAGACACATCAAAAGATCCGTTGTTTTTTGTTGCAAGAAGCTTTAACGTTAACAAACCGGGAACCGAGATCGAAAAGCTGCAGGGCGGGGTTCTGGGGGGAGTACTAAAGCAGGGAAGACTAAAAGTCGGAGACAAGATTGAAATAAGACCTGGCTTGGGAATTGAGAAAGAAGGAAAAAAAGTATGGCAACCAATAAAGGCTGTCATTAAAAGCCTGAAGAGCGGCGGTGAAAATATTAAAGAGCTTTTGCCTGGGGGAAGCGCAGGAATACTAACAAGCCTGGACCCTTTTTATGTCAAGGCAGACTCGCTAACAGGAAACGTTGTTGGTGTTGAGGGAAAACTGCCAGATGTCTGGTATGAGTTCAACATGAAGGCAACGCTTCTTGAGAGGGTTGTAGGTGCCAAAGATAACTTGGTTATTGAGCCCATTAAAAAGGGAGAGCCTTTAATGCTTAATGCTAACTCCGCCGTCACTGTCGGCATTGTTACTGAGCTTAAGAAGGGGCTGATTTACCTCAAGCTTAAGATACCAGTATGCGCCAATGTGGAAGACAGGATAACAATCTCAAGGAACTT
>CAYIQA010000056.1:0-3617 GCA_964365475.1 Candidatus Woesearchaeota archaeon
CTTGGTTACGAGGCTATTGAGCTAAAAGTTGAGAGTCTTGACTATGAGAAGCAGGAGAGGGAAAAAGAAACAAAAATCCTGAAATCAAAGCTAATTGCAGGAATAATACTAAGCGTCCCTATCCTGCTGGGAAGCTTTCCTGAATTCTTCAGATTTGTGCCTGAGTTTCTTACAAGGTATTGGGTGCTGTTCCTGCTTGCAACTCCTGTGCAGCTGATAGTTGGTTCGCAGTTCCACAAGGGATTCTGGCTTGCACTCAAGAGGAAAAGCGCAGACATGAACAGCTTAATTTCAGTAGGGACAAATGCTGCCTATGTCTACAGCGCAGTTGCAACCTTCCTTCCTGAGTTTTTTGTCGGCAAACCAGATATTTATTTTGACACTGCTTCCATAATAATAACCCTGATAATCCTGGGAAGGTACCTGGAAGCTATAGCCAAAAGCCACACATCAGAGGCCATAAAGAAACTGATCGGGCTCCAGGCCAAGACTGCTACTGTAGTAAGAAACAATGAGGAAGTGGAAATTCCAATCGAGGAAGTCGGAGTCAATGATGCAATATTAGTCAGGCCAGGCGAGAAAATACCGGTTGACGGTGTCATTATTGAAGGGCATTCCACCATTGACGAGAGCATGATAACTGGCGAGAGCATGCCTTCTGTCAAGGAGGTTGGTGATGCTGTTATAGGCGCAACAATAAACAAAACTGGAAGCTTCAGGTTTAGGGCCACAAAAGTCGGGAAGGACACTATGCTTGCCCAGATTGTAAGAATGGTTGAGGAGGCACAGGGAAGCAAGGCTCCCATCCAGAGGCTGGCTGATAAAATCTCCGGGATTTTTGTGCCTATTGTTGTTGCTATAGCACTGATAACCTTGGCTTTATGGTTTGCTCTCGGACCAGATCCTAAATTAAATCATGCTTTGCTTAATTTCGTTGGTGTCTTGATTATAGCATGCCCGTGCGCACTGGGTTTAGCAACGCCAACTGCCATCATGGTCGGGACTGGGAAAGGGGCTGAGTCTGGAATTTTGATAAAGGATGCAGAAGCTCTTGAAATTTTGCATAAAATAAGCACAGTCATATTTGACAAGACAGGAACTTTGACTAAAGGAGAGCCTGTTGTTACTGATGTTGTTGCCAGGGGTTCAACAGAAGACGAGCTGCTGTTGGTAGCGGGAAGCGTTGAAAGATATTCTGAGCATCCCATTGCTGATGCTATAACAAAAAAAGCCAAGGAGTTAAATATTAATCTGAAGGAAGCCAGCAAATTTGTAGCATCTCCTGGAATGGGTATAAAGGCCAGGCTTGAAAACAGGGAGGTTATTGTCGGAAATTCTGGTTATTTGGTCCATGAGGGGATCAATATTAATATCCTGAAAGACGAAGCTGAAAATCTTGAGAACAATGGGAAGACTGTTGTTTATGTTGTTGTTAACAGGAAACCTGTTGGACTAATTGCGATTGCTGACACAATAAAAGAAGGGAGCAAGGAAGCTGTTGATGAGCTGCATAATCTGGGAATTGGCGTTGCCATGGTTACTGGAGACAATGAGAGGGTTGCAAATGCAATTGCTAGCCAGCTTAATATTGAGAAAGTGTTTGCTTCTGTGCTGCCAGAGAATAAGGCCAATATGGTTAAGGAGCTGCAGAATGAAGGAAGAATTGTTGCTGCTGTTGGCGATGGAATTAATGATGCCCCTATGCTTGCGCAGGCAGATGTCGGAATAGCAATGGGAACTGGTACTGATATTGCAATGGAAAGCGCAAGCATCACTTTAGTTTCCGGCAATCTTCAAAATCTGATAAAGTCAATCAAATTAAGCAGGAAAACTTTGAAGACAATAAAGCAGAATCTTTTCTGGGCTTTTATTTATAATGCTGTAGGAATACCAATAGCCGCAGGAGTTTTGTATCCTTTCTTTAACATAACATTAAGCCCTATAATAGCTGCAGCTGCAATGGCATTCTCAAGCATCAGCGTTGTGCTGAACAGCCTGAGGCTGAAAAGATTTAGACTGTAATCAACTCTTTTTTAAAATTATAACCTGGCTTCCTTTAACTAAACTCTTGAATTTAACTGCATCTTCTTCAGTGCCAGCAACACCAGATCCATAGTGCATAGGAACGGCAACTTTTGGGTTGAATGAGTCAACAGCTTGTGCAGCTTCCTCTGCCGTCATTACATATGTTCCTGAAACAGGTACTAAGGCAATGTCAATGTTGCTGAGCTTTTTTATCTCTGGAATGAAATCTGTGTCACCAGCATGGTAAACATTCTTTCCGTTGACATTTATAATAAATCCAACTCTGCCATCCTCTTTCGGGTGGAAAACCAGTCCAGGCGACCTAAATTTGTTTATATTATAAGAGAGAATTGTTTTTACATTTATTCCATCTACCTTCTTCTCCTGATTTGGCTCCATGAGGATTATATTTGAAACTTTGTCAGATATTTTAGAAATCTTGCTTTGGCATTCTGCAATTGTTACTATAACTGTTTCTGGTTTTATTAGTCTTTCAATGTCCTGAAGGCTGCAGTGGTCGTAGTGCTCGTGCGTGATGAAAATAATGTCTGCGTCATTGAAGCTTGTTTTTAACTGGAACGGGTCAAAGTAGATTATTTTATCAGAAATTATCTTGAACGTGCTGTGGCCGAGCCACTGGATATCAACACCTTCAATGTTCTGCATTGTTCCACCCCTCTCTATGTTTTGAGTGCATGCTGCTAGTAAAACAAGCAAGATTAAAAGCTTTTTCATCATAAGCTTAAAGGTGGCCCAGAATTTAAATTTTTTGGAAAACAGTTAAATTAATAAATAAGTTTAGGGTTCATCTTTAAACAGCAAAAGAGGCTTAAGAATGGCAATAGGAGAATTCGCAGCAGGCATTTCAGATCCTTTCTTTATAATATTGCATCTGCTTGGCTTAATACTGGCAATTGTTTTTGCTGTCAGGGCATCCCATAATTTAGTGCCAAAAACAATAGTTGCTGCCTTTGTGTTCTGGGGGATACTGGAACTTAGCTATATTCTTGGCTATATCAAGCTGTTTAACCTGCAATTTTCAATGCTCCTTGGAGAGATAGTGCTGTTTGTAGCGTTTATACTTATAATGGTAGGAAGCTCTGAATAATAAAAAGATTTAAATATTGGGCTTATTGTTATTAACCAAAAGGGGTCATGATGGATGAATAAAACAATTGCTTTGCTTTTGATTCTTGTTATCTTTATCTATGGATGCAGTTCTGGCAGTGTTGACCAGGCAATTGGTACAGGCACTTCTGAAGATGGCAGTGGCGGGGGTGCTGTAGCAGAGGGGCAGGCAGGGCCGGAAATAAGCGGAGATGTTGAGGAGATTGAGATTGTTGGAAACCAGTTTGTTGAGGGCTCGATAGCAATAGATGCTGGCACAAGCGTGAAGTGGACAAACAAGGATGCTGGAATTCATACTGTTTCTTTCCAGGATGAGATAATACTTGACAAGGTTGTGAAGGCCGGGGAGAGTGCTGCTGCTACATTTAATACTCCCGGTGCTTATTCTTACAAGTGCAAGATTCATCCAGAGATGACAGGGATTATAACTGTTGAGTAAGTCTTTTCTTTTTTCTGGTTTTAGG
>CAYIQA010000057.1:0-3609 GCA_964365475.1 Candidatus Woesearchaeota archaeon
TTAGAATCTCCTTCCTTAACAACTGCAACCGCGCTTGTTCCGACATTCAGGCCCGCAGCAGCCCCAAGCTCTTCCTTGCTCGGGACCTCAACAAAAGGAATATTCTTTTCCTTGCACAAAGGAGAAAGGTGCATTGTTATTTCTGGCGGATTTACATCCTTGGCAACAAGGACCAGCTTTGCCATTCCCCTCTCAGCAACCTTGGTCACCTCATTAGTGCCTTTCTTTACCTTGCCAGTCTTCTTGGCAATCTCAATAGCCTCATATGCCTTGTCTATTATTTCTTTTGAAACATCAGCCATTTTAACCTCGCAATTTAGTCATTGGTTTAACTTAAACCAGAAAAATCTGTTTATAAAGATTATGGTTAGGGTTCGCTTTTTATTGTGTAGCCGGAATTATCTATTTTCTCAGTGCATTTTGCAAGTGCGTCTTTCACCTCTTGCATGTCAAGGAAGACATAGAGCGCGGCAGGCGAAATTCCAAATGAGTGCCCGATATCCCTTCCATCTTTGTCAAACTGGCGTATAGTCATTATGCTAACAAGTGCAAGCTCATCGTCTTTTCCAGCAGTATAAACCGCGCCGCCAGAGTTTCCAGGAGATATTCCAATATCATACAACACAAACCTGCTTCTGTCTTTTGGGTCACTAATGGCAGCCAATGATATAATGCCGCTTCTTACAGAAGCCGGGTGCGTAAACCTTGACATTTTTTCAGGGTCAGATGAGCTGATTTCATCCTCCTCCCTTAGTGTTAATGGGTTATCCATATATGTAGCAACTAAAATTGCCTCCTTGCCTTCTCTTATTTCATCAAATTTAGCAACCTTCTTGCACACATTAATCCTGCTTGCAAGGTCCTTGTCTGTGCAGTGAAGCAGGGCCAGATCCATTCTGTCTGGTCTTATCCAGTGAACAACATCAACT
This sequence comes from Candidatus Woesearchaeota archaeon, assembly GCA_964365475.1. Classification (GTDB taxonomy): domain Archaea; phylum Nanobdellota; class Nanobdellia; order SCGC-AAA011-G17; family DATDVL01; genus CAYIQA01. The sequence goes on from CAYIQA010000057.1 coordinate 930, forward strand.
GGCAGCCTGGCATATGCCTCCTTGTCCCCATTCATCATAAACTTTGTTAAAAGATATTCCCCATGCACCAGCACCCCCCTGTTTTTCAGGATTTCAAACCTTACAGGATCTTCAATACCGTGGCTTGAAGTCAAAAAGTACATGTCGCCGCTCTCTTCATTCTTGCCAATGCAGACTCCTGAAAAAGAAGAGCTGTGGTTTGACTCGCCAGTATAGCCTATCCTTTCAACATAATGTTTTAAGAATGTGGCTGCTGACCCCCTTGCATATTCAATTTCTTTCAATCTCTCATCACTGTCAGGACACCCCATTGACATTTGGCCTACTAGACTGCTGAGCGCTGCAACATCATTGCGGAGCCTCTGGTTTTCTTCCACAACCAGATTTAGCCTTTTTTCTAGTCTTGCTTCTAAAGGTTCATTGCTGGCGCATCCAGCCAGTCCTGCTGCCAGCCCGGCTGCTATCCCTAAATCTCTTATGCCCCCCATAACTAAGACACCTAAAATTCTTCTTTTTAAGCATTATGAACTATCTGTGGGTGTACCAGAATACCAGTTTATTGCTATCCTTTTTATCAAGTCTTGCAAAGAACTTTCTTTCAAACTGTACAAGGTCATCAACCTTAACTTTCTTCAATGCAGGCTCGCCAAAGCCGTGAACTAAGCTTCCATCTTCCATCATGACCTCAACCTTAACAAGGTTATCATCTGCAGGAAGCCAGTGTATCAGTTTTGCATTCAGGCTCTGGTCAAGTTTCTCGCTGATAAACTTATTATCTTTGAAATTAAATAGGTGCATAAACCTATAAACCTGGCCAGACCTTATTTCATCATCAACAAAGAACTCATTTGTTATCCTGAACCCCCTTTTCCCCCTCTTTGGGAAGTCAGGATGCAGCGGCGCTTCAGATTTTTTAATATCCGGCACACTGCCAATCTTAATCTTCTTCATATTGCTGACAAAGAAATACCTGTTTGCCTCTGCATCAATTATTTTCTTATTTTCACTGTAAAAACTGTCAGCAGATACAGTCACCTCTGTCTGGTTCATGCCGAACTGCAGAAGAAAATTCCTTACAGCCTCAGGTTCAAACCCCCTTCTTGCAAAGCTCTGCAAGCTGAATGTCCTTGGGTCATCCCATCCAGTGTATTTTCCGCTTAGAACTTCTTCTTTGCTCTTTGATTTGCTCAGTTTTATTCCCTCAATCTGAAGCAATCCAGAATGAAGAAGCTCAGGTCCTTTCCACCCGAAAATATTCCAGATAAATTTCTCCATCTCGCTCTCAATCATAAGCTCCTTCCCTCTTATAACGTGAGTTATCCCAAGCAAACAATCATCAACAGCCCAGCTGAACTCAAGCAGAGGCCAGATCCTGTACTTTTTACCAACCCTGGGATGCTCCCTGTCTGATATCCTGAAAAGAACCCTGTCTCTGAAAGCAGGATTTGGGTGCTTCATGTTTGTCTTTATCCTTAATGCAGCGCTTCCTTCAGGAGCGTCAAACATGTTTTTCCACGCCCCAAAAGTTATCTCGATATTCTGCTTCCTGCACCCGCACTCAACTCCATTTTTTCTGTTGTCCTTCAATTTTTCAGGCTCGCAGCTGCACACATAAGCAGCTCCTTTCTTGATGAGCTCCTCAGCATGCTTGTAATAAATATTGAGCCTGTCTGACTTGTAGTAAACCTTCCTGTCAAATTTTACACCAAGCCACTTTAATCCCTCGGGAATAAGCTTGTACGCGTCCTTAACTATTCCCTTCTCATCGCTCCCTATAGTATCATCAATGAAAAGGACTAGTTTTCCCCTATACTTTTTGCAGTACTCATCGTTGAGGATTGCAGGCCTTGCATTCCCGATGTGCAGCGGACCTGACGGAAAGGGTGCGAACCTCATTATAACCTTGCCTTTAACATTTGGAAGATCTGGAAGCACCCTAACTTCTTCCTTTTTCTCTTTCTTCTCGAGAAGCTCTGGCCATTTTGCCTGCAGTTCCCTAAGCTGCTCTGCGATTGTCAGTTTGTTTACGTCATCAACTATTTTTTTAGCTTCACTAACAATCTTCTCCTTGTCAGCATTCTTAACCTCAGAAATAACCTTGCCTATTACAGTGTTGAGGCTTGCCTTTCCCTGGTATTTTACAGCGTTCTGCAGGGCATATTTCCTTATAACCTCTTTCATAAAAATAATCTCCCCTACAGCTATTTAAATATGTTTATGAGCAATATTGTAACTACCATGTAATAATGAAAAAACAGAAAGATTTATAAAGGACAAAATCTTCTTGCATTGCATGGCAGAGCAACCACAAAGCAGAATATATGGAAGACTAAGAACGCTAAAGAGGGAAGCAGAAAGATTCAAAGACATGATGAATATTTCTGATGAGGAATTAAGATTAGCTGGATCAAACACTAGGGCGCTGAATGACAGTTCAGTCTATGCTTCAAAGCACACTCCAGAAAATGTAAAAAAGGCCATAGTGTCAAGAAGGTTCTCTCCCTACGGGTTTAGTGAAGAGTAATTCAGGGCAACATACGAGAACCTCGGCATAGGGATGAGGCCAATAGATCTGGAGCATGTTGTTTCAAGAATGCCTGAAAGCAAGCTTGACATGATGCCCAAGTCATCTTCAGACATAAGCGACGTCCTCAGGGATGTGAGCGGATATGAAAAATGG
>CAYIQA010000058.1:0-3546 GCA_964365475.1 Candidatus Woesearchaeota archaeon
TGCCAAAAAGGTTCGTGAAGACCTACAGAAGGCGGCTTATAGGTTCCTACCTATTCTAACAAAACTTATAAACCCCCAAAACTATACTTTAAGTATGGCAGACGACAAAATATTCTTACCTCAGTCAGGCGGGGGCCTTCTGAGATACTCTGACGAGGCGCCGACAAAACTCACTTTGTCCCCGTGGACAGTTATGATTGTTATTGGTGTGATAATTGTTATAGGGATTGCTTTTCACCTAGCTTAGCACCTTAACATCCGGGCTCAGCAAAAAGATAGAATCATTCTCGCTCCTCAGTCCCCTGTAAATTCTCTGTTTGTATTCCCTGAAAGCCTTGTCCATGTAGAAACTAAAATATTCATCAGGCCTTTCCCTTTTCAGCACCTGCCAGAAAAGGTCGTGCATGCTAGGATAAGGGTATTTAGTAAAAACAATTGAGTTGCACATCTCTCCAGGAAAGTCAACTCCCCTGTTGCACTTTGTTGAGTAAAGCTCGTCTATTTTCCCATCCTTAAACAGCTGCAATAACTCTCCTCTCTTCCCTTTCTCCTGCATCTCGACAAAGGATTCCTGGCTAAGCAAATTAAGCTTCAGAACGTTTTTCTCCTGCTCTGTCGGCAGGTCAGAATAGCTGTTAACATGGACAAGCACCGGTCTCTTTGCCTGACCAATGCTTGCATCCAGCGCCCTCAGGTAATCCTCTCTTTTGTATTTCCCGTTTTCAAAATACCTGTAGCGGAAATCCCCTTCTTTTTTTGTAAAAACTTTCTTGATATTCCCGTATTCCTTTGTCTCAGCCTCAATTAACTTATATTCATTAATCCCAAACATTTCTCTGAGAACTTTCTTGCTGTGCATTGTACCAGACATAAATACAAAAGCCTTGTTCCTTGTAAGAAACTCGTCAAGCTTCCTTTTCAAATCAATATTAACAATTTCTAAAACAGTTTCATTCTTGTTATTTTTATTATAGCAGACATACGTGCTTTCCTTGAAGTCGCCAAATGTAAGAATAGCCTCATAATAACTCTCAAGCTCCTCATGCTCTGCAAGATATGAATTCCTGAGAAAGTAATCAAGCAGATCAATGGCCCTATTCTCCTCAAGCTTCATTATTTTGCTCCCTGAATTGTGCTTAATCAACCCATCTACAATATTCATCAGATCAAAGATAGCTTCCCTCACATCCTCATTTTTCTCTGCCTCGCCCACCCTTTTCAGCCTCGCGAGAAGATAATTTAGGTTTATCTTGCGCTCGTTGCTTAACTTATCAAGAAACTCATCGCCCTCGTCAATGATCTCAATATCAGTTGCCGGCTTCCTTTCCATCAGGTTTTCAAGCTCGTATTTCCTGCTGTTGAATATTATCACATCAGCATTTTTGTAGGCCTCAAACTGGTTGTAGTAGCTGCATCCGTGCTCCCTTTTCAGAATGCACTTTACGTCGCTTTTTATTGCATTGTAATAAATTTTATCAGAATCAATTCCTGTGTTTTCAGCAAACTCCTTCGATACTATCGGGCTCCATTTTGGGCATGCGCACGCCACAGCAGTTCTTGTAAAGTCCTTAAGCTCGACAAAGTCGTCTGGATCAACATCTTTGTTTATCTTAACATACTGTCTCAGCATATCCAGGTTTTCTTTTCTTAGTTGTATTATACACGGCAATAATGGAAAATCAGCATTCTTGCTTTTGTCGAACATGCACCTGTGGTTGTTCCTTCCAGTTATGACAGAAATCTTCAGCTTCTCGCCATTATCCCTTTTCAAATAGAGATTGCTTGCGTAGTCATGCTCGTACTGTTTCTGCAGGTACTTGACAGGCACCACTATTGACGACTTGCTAAACTCCTTGGCAACATTAAGCGCAACAGCGCTCTTCCCAGAGCCTGGAGTTCCCTTTATGAAGATTATTTTGTAGTTATCATCAACAGCGTCAAGAACATCCTCAACAACATTTTCCTGGGTCTTTCCGTTTGAATACTTTAAAGGTGCTAAGAATTCATCTTTTTTGTTGTACAAAGACCACATGAGAACATTTTTCTTTCCTCTGTTTATAAATATTTGCAGGGAAAATGACAAGTCAAACGTTAATTTTTTATACTCACATCTTTCTCTTATAATTATGTTTCCAGGAATGAACAAAAAGGCAATGGAGCAGGCAATGAAGAAGCTTGGAGTAAAGCAGGAAGAGATAGACGCAGCAGAGGTTATTATCAAGACAAAGTCAGGCAGCGACCTGATAATAAGAAATCCCCAGGTCATGAAAGTCAACATGATGGGCCAGGAAACCATCCAGATAACTGGCAAGATTGAGGAAGCCCTTCCGTTCTCAGAAGATGATATAAATACCGTCATGGAGCAGACAGGGGCTGACAAAATCACCGCAATTGAGAAATTGAAGGAAAATAACGGCGATTTGGCCAAAACCATAATGGACTTGAAGGCTAAATAGCATAAAAACCTTTATTAACAAGATACTACTATCTAATTGGTATGGACGCAGATTTTCACACCTTTGTTGATGAAGCCAACAAGTCTTTTCAGACAGCTGACCACCTGACTTACAGTACTTACCCATTAGTCAAAGACCCTAAGCTTCTGCTTGTAATAGCTGAAAACCTGTTCAAGGCCCTGTCAAAAGGCATGGAGGCAATTGTCTATTATGAAAGGCTTTACAAGAGAATACCCCCAATTAACGACGATTTCAACTCAAAATTCGAGGTTTTCAGGGAGAAATGCGCTCCGCGCTACAACCTGCCAAGGGACTCAATCTTGCTGATGAGGGACTTAAAGAATATATTAGACCATCACAAAAAGTCACCAACAGAGTTCAGGAAGGGCTATGACCGTTTCATAATGGCTGACAGGAACTTGACAGTCAAGACCTTAGACATATCAAAAGTCAAGAATTACCTTCACCTGACAAAGAGTTTCATATTCAAGGTGAACAGTATTTATAACAGGATAAACTCCCCGCACTCTAAGGGATAAAGAGGTGTTGCTAAAGCATGCTAGAGGACATAGAAGAATCTGCCAAGGAAGAATTGAAGCGTGCCGACCACTTAATTTACGTCACGTTAAAGTATACAAGGACAGCTGACGTCATCAAAAACACAATTAAGCGCCTTATTTCAGCATTTGACTTCTCAATTTTCGACGCCCTAAAATATCTGAAGGCCAAGAAAAAGCTCAAGGACATCCCTTCCCTCCCAAAACTTCGCGCCGAGCTTCTCCACAAATTAAGGCCTGACTTCAGGCCAGACATGTGCTTCTACACCCTGCTGAAAGACATCAACAAGGCAGAATATTCCAAAAAGGAGGAGTACAGAAAGAATGTCGCGCTTCTTGCCCACTTAAGCGCCAAGGAGACAGTTGAGGTTAATGTTGTCAAATTAATGGAGTTCTACAGGAAAACAATTGAGTTCGTTGATAAGGTTATAGCTCTGCCCAAGAAGTGATGGAAAGGTTTTAAAACATGCTAAGCATCTCTTTATCAGTAAAAGAGGTAATATGTTTCATCCAAGAATAGTTTCAATTGCATC
>CAYIQA010000059.1:0-3360 GCA_964365475.1 Candidatus Woesearchaeota archaeon
GATCTGGCAACATTGTTTATAACTAATGTCGGCTTGATAACTTCAACAGGGCCAAACGGCAACAATATAATGGCTGCGGAATGGACTCATCACGTCTCCTACAGCCCAGGAATCATAGCTGTTTCAATAGGCAAAAACAAGGCAACCAACGAAAACATAAGAGAGACAAAGGAGTTCGGCGTCTCCATAGCGTCAACTGGCCAGAAAGTTCTTTCAAGCATATCCGGAAACTCATCTGGAAGAGATGTCGATAAAATAAAGGTTGCAGAAAGCCTTGGTTTTGAATTTTACAAAGGCAAGAAGATTAAGGCCTTAATGGTCAAAGATGCATCCTTAAATGCAGAGTGCAAGGTTATTAAGGTCGTAGATCTGCCAAGCCATACAGTCTTTTTTGGAGAGGTTTTAGAGGTTTCAGCCTCAGGCAGTGAACCATTAGCCTACCATAAGGGAAAATACTGGAGGATGTCGGAAACCCTGCCAAAGCCCACAGATGAAGAAAGGGAAAAATTCAAGGGTATAATAGAAAAATATAAAAGATAAAATTCTTACATCAATTTATGGAAACAAAGAGGGTATTCACAATTATAGGTTTTGTAGTCCTTATTCTTACAGCCTCTTACCTTGCCTACGACAACTACCAGAAAAAGAATATCATCCACGAGAGAAACATTAAAATTAACGAGACTTTAGGGGAACTTGATGTTGCAACAGGAAATATTAATTTTCTAAATGAGACTTTGACAATAAAAAATAAAGAAATTGAAGAACTAAGCCAGGACGTTACCTCAAAGCAGCAAAGAATATCAGAGCAGGAATTTAAGATAAAGGAAATAACAGAAACAACTCTTAATCAGAAGGAAGAAATCCAGCACCTGAGGGAAGTCCAGGCAAATCTGCAGGAAGAGGGCAAAATTATAGTTGACCAGTACAAAGCCACCCTGGTTCTTTATGACAATGTAGACATTTACGAAAAGCAGTCTCCCTTCATGGAGATAATAAAAAGCGACCCGATAAGCTACAGCAAGTTGGGAATCCCGTTCTTCTACTTCAGGGATGAAACAAAAAAGGTTGAAGACAGCGTTATCCTTGGGACCTACTCAACGCTCTACAATTATATTTACATTTACAGGGACAACAATGACACAAGAACATTATACCATGAAATTGCCCATATTATATACAAGAAACTATTCCTGGAAGTGCCAAGCAACCTGCAGGCCTGGAAGGACTTTTACAAGCAGCTTAAAGATGCCAATCTGCTCTCAACAGAATATTCCAAAAAAGATGAAATAGAGGGCTTTGCTGAAGAATATTCTGTTTACAAAACAGGAGTTAAAAATCAGCCGCAGAGCGTCAAGGACTTCTTTAGAGACGTAGATGAAGTAATAGACTAACTATTGGGCAGCTTCTTTCATGATTTTTAGTATCTCCGACTCTGGAAGAGTTTTAGCATGAACTTCTGGATGAGCGCTCTCAACAAGCTTATATGCAGGAGCTGCCTGGTTTATCACCATCGGGATGCCGTCAACTAAATTTTCCAAGCCAGCACTTTCAGCATGACGCAATGTAATAGAACGTCCGTTTTTAGGAAGCACAATATCTACTATAACAACCTCTGGGTTCCACTGCTTCAGCAAGCGAAGTACATCAATAGAATGAGTGTTGTTAAATTTTGGATCAGCAGGCGCAAAAGCACTCATCTGCACAAGAGGCCCGTCACTTCCCTTGTCAGTGCAGTTTACAATAGCATCAAGCTTTTCTATTGTGTTTAGCACAGCCCCTCTTGTCATGTCCTCGGAAATAGCATATGCAACATCTCTTCCGTATTTTTCATTTAGTTCATGAGCTATTGCAACTGCCTTCCTGAAAGTCCTGTTTATCAGGACAATTCTTTTTACTCCATGAAATGCAAGCTCTCTCGCAAATTCCTTAGCAACGCCGCCGGCGCCGAATATTGCAACCCTGCTTTCACCAACATTTTTGCCAGTTTTCTTCAAAGCCTCCCTAACACTTAAATAAAGCCCCTTGGAATCTGTGTTATAACCAACCAGCCTGCCCTCTCTTTTCACAATAATGTTCACAGCCTTAAGGTCGCTGGGCACAGTCTCATCAAGATAAGGAATAACAACCTCCTTAAAACCAACTCCGGCGCCACCGCCCAGATATTTTGGATCTTCTCTAAAGGTTTCAAGGATTTCCTTGGCATTTTCAGGGTCGCCAACAACCATAACATTTCTTAAGTTTAAGCCCAAGGTCCTATAAACAGTATTCCACATAACAGGGGTTTTTGCCCCGTAGTCATGGGCTATTAAAGGAACAGTATACCCATCAAGGGAATCAAGGCTGGCAGGGCTCAGCTCGTTCTTCTTTGGAAGCTGGGCTATTCTCACAGTCCCGCATTCAACCAATTCTCTCAGGTTTTTTGCCATTTTAAGCTTAACAGATTAAAGGAGATTAAAAACAAGCCCCCTAAGGTTATTCTTGAACCCTTAAAGGCATATTTAAGCCTTTTCCCATTTAAAATTCAGATTCTAAAATCACAAAGTTTAAAAATCAGATTTGACAATATAGTGATGAAAAGGGGGTTTGCAACTAATCTTAGTCACAAGATTTGGTAGCTTGGTTTTCTCCTCAACACCTCTTTTATTCCGGGCTACCAATCTTTGACACTTTACACTTTTTATCAGGAAAAAGAAATCTTCTGCAGCTCATTAAGGTCTTCTAAAGCATCTTCAAAGCCTGCATCATATTCATCCTGCTGCTCCTGCGTTTCCTGCTGATCTCCCTCGCTACTAGATTTAGGAACCTCGCTTGGAGCACACGCACTCACTAGCAATGCAAGAATAAACAATATCATCAACAATTTCATTCTAGGCCTCCAGACTTCTTCAGGTTTCTCCATATTGCCTGGACCTCCCTGATAACCTGCTTCTTTCCCTCAACAGTCTGAATCTGGTTGAAGTCCTGCTTCTTTTCTTCAAGTGCCGCAATAGCCTCGACTGCAGTGTCCTCGCTTATTTTTCCCTGCTCTTTTAGGTTTTCTATGTGCTGATCCAGTGCATAAATCCTGAACTTGGCCAGGCTGTATGTATCCTCCTTCAAATTTTGATAGCAAGCTAATTTGTTTGCTTCTGCCTCGCATGCCTCTATAGCATCTCTCACATTCCCTGTTTTGAAGTTTAAACTCTGCTTGGCGCAGACAACCTGGAATCCGTAATTTTTGTTTTCAAAGCATTTTCTTAAAATCTGGTAATTCTTAGCGCATTTATCTCCAGCGCTACCCCCGCCAATAGCCCTGCATTCCTCAGGCACATAATCATACTCGCTTCCCTCTGGCAGGTTTATCCTGCACCTTATCCT
>CAYIQA010000060.1:0-3275 GCA_964365475.1 Candidatus Woesearchaeota archaeon
TTATAAAGTGGCTATGAGGGGGGCAATGAAGATATTGTTGCTAATTGTATTCTTTCTAGTCAGCGCTGGTTTTGTTGATGCCTATATGCATGGCTATATGGGATATGGAATGATGGGCTATGGCAGTCCATATTATTCTGGTTATTACAGGTCTTCTTATTACCCCAATTATTACATGCACTACAACAGGCCTTACTACAATTATTACGGCGCGTCTTACGGCTATCCTTACCACAAGACTTTTGGAAGAAGCCCTTACTACTATGACTACAGGTTCAGGGACTTTGGAAGACCGTATGGAAGGTTTTATTATCCAACTGGATATTATCTTAATTAATCTGTGATTGCTAATCTTTATAAAGAAGTATAAATAAATAATTTCATGGCTGATAACTACAAGAAAATAGCCTATGCACTGATTTTGGTGTCAATTCTCCTGCTGATAATACTGGGTCTTGTCAAGACAAAATATGACGAGACTTCCTTGTTCTTGTGCGAGAGATTCCAGCAGGACAATCTTGACATGGAGGGATGCCCTGCGCATGACACCAACACGTCATGGCTTATAGTGTCATCATTCGGGATAGCCTTCCTTGTGTTTGGCTTGGGGATTTACATGCTTCTTATCCATAAGCCCGTAGATGAGGCTCTGAAGAGGGAGTTTAAGCATGTAAATATAGAGAAACTTGACGAAGATGAGAAGAAGATCTACACTTTTGCCAAGGAAAAGGGCGGCTCAATCTACCAGACAGACTTAATAAAGGAGTCTGGGTTCAGCAAGGTCAAGGTGAGCAGGATTCTTGACAGGCTTGAGTCAAAGGGCGTTCTTGAGAGAAAAAGAAGGGGAATGACCAACATAATCGTGCTGAAATAAGGCTTTTTCTGCTGAAACTAGTTTCATAATTAATTATATATGGTGTTTCCCGGAGCTCATTTCTTGAATATTAAAAAATAAATGCGAGGTAACTACTATGGAAAAAACAGAAGGCAATAAACAAGGGGTCATATTCGGGCTACTGGTGCTGACACTGCTTATTACAGTGTTTAACACTGTGCAGATAAAAAAGATTGGCGGGGATGGATTGGCTGCCGGAAGCGGCGGGGTTGCGGTGCCTGTAATATCTGGTATATCAGGCAGTGCAGTGCAGGATGTAATACCAAAAGGAACTCCGGATGTTTATGGAAAAGAACTGGGGGTGAATTATGACGACATCTCGCCATACAACCAGCAGAAAGCAGATGCTTCAATAAGAAAGCTTGGAATATTAGACAACACAATAAGTTTGAGCGGGGATGACCTGGGCAGGTACATAAATGTTGCAGGCAGGATAAGCTGCGAGTACTGCTGCGGAGCAGAGTCTATAATATTCAGCAACGGCCAGGCCGCGTGCGGATGTGCGCACAGCTATGCAATGAGGGGCCTTGCCAAATACCTGATAACAAGCCATGGTGACGAGTACAGCGATGACGAGATACTGGAGGAGCTTGGGAAATGGAAGACGTTGTTCTTCCCAGAGCAGATGGTGACCAAGGCAGGGATAATGATGCAGAAGGGCATTGAAATGAACTATGTCAACCTGGCATCAAACAAGTACAGGGATATTGAGAAAGGGGCAAGCAGCGGCGGAATGGTCGGGGGATGCTAAAATGAAAAAACTAGCTGGGTTTTTGGTTGTAGTCTTGGCTTTGTCCAGCTTCTTAGTTTATGCACATGGCGAAGAAGGCCTTGAGGAAGCAAAAAGGCTAATTGGGTCAAAAGCTTCCTGCCCAGAACTTTCTGATGAGCAGCTCGAGGACATTGGTGATTATTACATGGAGCAGATGCATCCAGGGGAAGCGCATGAACTAATGGACAAAATGATGGGTGGCGAGGGATCTGAAGGCCTGAAGCAGATGCACATAATGATGGCAAGGCAGATTTATTGCGGCGAGAATACAATGCAGGGAGGAATGATGAACAATATGGGAGGGTTTATGGGTGCAGGTCAGCAGGCTAACATGATGGGCGGCATGATGGGGGGTTATGGGGGCTATGGTTATTCCAATTACTGGAATTTCATGAATGTGCTTTACATAATCCTGCTGGTTGGACTGATCATCCTGGTTTATTTGTGGATAGCCAAGCTGTGGAGAAATGGTGGCAGGAGGCAAAAATGAAAGAGTATGTTGTGATCGGGTTAGTTTTGGTAATACTGGTCTTGTCTATAGGCAATTCGTTCCAGATAAACAGTATTAAGGGAGAGATTGGCAGTGGCAGCGGGGCTTCAGTTGCAGGAAGCTACAGCCAGCCAAGCAGTTCAGCTGCAGGCCAGGGTCAGGCGCCTGCCGGAGGATTGCCAGCAATGGTTGGAGGTTGCTAGGATGGAGAGAAGAAGAAAGAGAAGAGAAGGGAGAAGAAGTGAAGGAACAGAGAAAAGATCTGAAGGAAGATGCTGTTGAGGTCGGAGAATGATAAAACTGATTTTCCTGATCTCAATTTTTTTATTTTTTGTTTTGCCTAGCGCTTATGCCCATTGCCCGCTGTGCACAGGGGCGGTTGTGGCCGGGGCTGCAGGAGCAAAGTATCTCGGATTGGATGTCACGATCATAGGAATATTTGTCGGCGCGTTTGCAATATCCCTTGGACTGTGGGTCTCAAGGAAAATAAAGAGCTACTTCAAATACCAGAGTCTGGTGATAATAATTCTTTCATTTATTCTGACTGTAGTTCCGGTAATGCCGTATGTGAATGACTTGGTTCCGGTGCCTGTACTTCTAACAGGCGGGGCTGGAAGCCTGCTGAACAAAGTTTACTTTGTGAACAAGCTTCTTCTCGGCAGCATAATAGGCGCTGTTGTTACATTTATCGGATATTTGCTGCATCTTCTGATAAAGGTCAGGCACGGGAAGGTGATTGTTCCGTTCCAAGGGGTTGTGATAACAATGCTGCTGCTTTTGCTTGCGAGCGTTCCTGTCTATTTCATCATGGGATGAGTCATGGAGTAAAAAATGGAAAGAGAAATTGAGGAGTGGCTTGGAAAGGTCAACAGGAAAGAGGCCGACCTGAGCAAGGAAGAAGACCTGAGCATAGGAATAATGAACCTGATAAGCCTAGAGGAGCATTTTTATTTTTCTGCAATGAAGACAGGGAACAGGGCTTACCTTGACATGCTTAATTCTGTGAGAACGCTCAGAAAAAATCTGCTGAAGAGGATTGTGAAAAACCCCAAGGGGGAGGAGTGGTGCATAAGCAAGCACCTCCTTGCTGCAAGCATGCGTCTCATCGAGGTCGGGAC
>CAYIQA010000061.1:0-3262 GCA_964365475.1 Candidatus Woesearchaeota archaeon
TGTTTGTATATAAAATTTGCTTCACTATTGAATTTTAGTCGGATATCTCAGTTTCACAATCTTTTTAAACGTGCATAAAATCTAAGCAAGAGAGATGATTATGGTTAGAAATATTAGGCCGGATGAACTTGATGAAGTGCTAAGAGTGGAGGCTGAAGCCTGGGACGAGTCTGTAAGGGCCCCAAGAGAGAGATTTGAATCAAGGATGAGAATATTCCCGCAGGGTTTTTTCGGGGCTTATAGGGATGGAAGGCTTATTGGGGTATCAACATCGCAGATAGTCAGGGATCCTATTGATGATCACAGATGGGAAGAGATAACAGGCAATGGTTACATAACAACCCACAATCCAGATGGGAATGTGCTATATTTAGTGTCTTTGGGTGTGAGCAGATCAAGTCAAAGTAGGGGTGCTGGCCAGCTTTTAGTAGAAGCCCAGAAAAATTTAGTTAGGGAACTTAGTCTGGACATGTTGGTTTCAGGATCAAGAATTTCTCAATACAAAGATTACGTGGAAAAAAACGGCGATATAAATGTTGAAGATTATGTAAAACTAAGAAAAGATGGCACTGACGAACCTTATGATATGTCCCTTAGGTTTTTCCATAGATGCGGACTGAAGCCGTTTAAGATAGTTACGCGCTATCTTGCAAAAGGGGATGCAGAAAGTATGGACTATAATATACGGGTTGTCTGGCACAATCCAGGCAAATGAACCCTTGTTCACAACATTTTTAAAGCGTTTTTTTCTCAAAACTCTCATGAAAATCTTAGGGATTACGTCCTTAATTCACGACACTGGCGCTTCTCTGGTTGAAGACGGCAAAATAACACATGCCGTCAATGAAGAGAGAATAAGCAGGAAAAAGATGCATGTGGGATTTCCATTTCAGTCCCTGGACTACATCCTTAAGAAAGCAAAAAATAACATTGACTATGCTGCATGCTCCGACATATCTCCTTCAGATTTGTTTAGGAGAATAAAAGCTGCGATATTTGATCCTTCCTTAGTACATTCTAATCCTTATTACACAGCAAAATCAATGGCAATGATGACCCGCTGGGTGTACAAAACAATGCGTCTCTACAAACATCACCAAGATGTAGCCAACAGAAAACTGAAAGAACTTGGTGTAAAAACTGTAAGGTTAGAGCATCATCCAAACCACGCTGCATCAGCATACTTCACATCAGGAATGAAAAAGGCCTTGGTTGTTACCTGCGATAATCACGGTGACGGCTTGTGCGGAACAGTTCACATAGGCGAGAACAATCAGCTTAAGTTAATAGACGCCTTGAAATGGCCGCATTCACCAGGATTCTTCTATGCAATAATCACAAAAGTTCTTGGTTTTAAGGTTGGCAGGCATGAAGGAAAGATTACTGGCTTAGCAGCTTACGGCGACAGAAATTCTCCAGTTTATAATAAAATTAGCAAATTAATGTGGTATGAAAACGGCACAATCAAGACAAGGTCTATGATGGGTTTGCGCGGTTATGTAAAAAGTTTGACAAGAAAATATTCCAGAGAGGATTTATCAGCAGTTTTCCAGCGCATTCTCGAGGAGGTGGTTTCTTCCTATGTCAAATACTGGATGGACCAGACTGGAATAAAGAACATTGCCCTCGCTGGCGGTGTCTTCGCAAATGTAAAATTAAATCAGAAAATTCTGGAGCAGGGGGCAAAAGAGGTTTTTATCCATCCCCACATGGGCGATGGTGGGACCGGAGCAGGAGCTGCACTTCATCTAGCCATGCTTCATGGTAATGCTAAGCCTTACTATCTTGAGGATGCTTACTTAGGCCCCTCTTATTCAGATGAAGAGATAAAGGGAGAAATCAAAAAGCACAACTTGAATTTTGAATATCTTGACGACATTGAGCGCCAGATTGCAGAATTAATTTCAAAAGGAAAAGTGGTTGCATACTTCGACGGCAGTATGGAGTACGGGCCAAGAGCCCTTGGATCGAGATCAATTCTTTACCACACAACAGATCCAAGCGTTAATGACTGGTTAAACAAAAGGCTTAAGAGAACAGAGTTCATGCCATTCGCCCCGCTAACTTTAGAAAGATTTGCAAAGAAATGCTACAAAAACTTCAATGGTGGTGAGCACGCAGCAAAATTTATGACAATCACTTTTGACTGCACAGACTTCATGAAGGAAAACAGCCCTGCAACAGTTCACGTTGACCATACTGCAAGGCCACAGACGATTAACAGGAAAATAAATCCAAGCTATAATAAAATACTGGAAGAATACTACAAAATTTCAAAGATACCATCAATTGTCAACACATCATTCAATATGCATGAGGAGCCTATTGTCATGACTCCTTATGATGCAATACGCGCATTTAAACTGGGCCACCTAGACTATCTTGCAATTGGAAAATATCTGGTAAAAAATGGCTAACCCCCTTGTTTCAATGATAATTGCAGCTTATAATGAAGAGAAGCATGTCGGGAAATGCCTAACTTCTTTATCAAATCAAAGCTATAAACCAATAGAAATAATTCTGGTGGATGATGGCAGCTCAGACAGAACAGTTGAGATTGCTAGAGAGATTGCAAAAAAGAATAAAAGCATCAAGGTAATTGAGCAGGGCAGAAGAGGCATGGCTCAGGGCTGGAACAATGCATTTAAGCGTTCAAAAGGGAAAGTCATCTGCTTGTTCGGGGCTGACATGATAGCTGGAAAGGATTTCATCAGGAAGATGATCCAGCCTATACTGAAAAGAAGGGCCTTGGGAACACAGCCTGTTGAAGCGAAGATAGTAAACATTGATAATCTCTGGGCTAGGGCTAAAGGAAAATCAAACAGATACGCAGACACAACCTACCTGATGCTTACAAGGGACTTGTGGATAAAGGCTGGCGGGGCAGACGAAAGAAAAGGATATTCTGCCGATCAGAGCTTCTATAATTTTATCCAGATAAACCCGACAAAAGTCAGTGCAGAGCTCTATGACCACAATCCAGAATCGTGGAAGCACACATGGAGGCATGCAAAGTGGTACGGGACTTCAATGCCTGCGCACAGGGCGGTTTTTTTCCTGCTTTTTCCCATTTTGGCCATAGGAAAGTCAATTTTGCACTTCGCTAAAGACCCATATCCAAGATTTATTTATTTCCTGCCTTGGTATTATTGTATGAAGTACCTGGCTTTCTTAGCTGGATTTTTCAGCCACCATATTTTTGGCGAGGATGTAAGCAAAAGAAATTAGATCAAGCTGAGCAGCTTTCTCATTCCGTCTTCAA
>CAYIQA010000062.1:0-3258 GCA_964365475.1 Candidatus Woesearchaeota archaeon
CATTCCAGAGCTTGATTATGGTCTTCTTCCCGTTTTCAATATCAGCCTCCCTGTAAGCCAAATCCTCTCCAAGCCTGCTTTCAGCTGCCCAGAACCTTAAAGCGTCGGCCCCATATTTCTCAATGACTTCTAGCGGTTCTATAGTATCCCCCTTGGATTTGCTCATCTTTTTTCCATAAGGATTCAGCACATGCCCAGAGATCATGATGTTTTTCCAGGGAATCTTTTCGTGCATGTAAACTCCTTTTATTATTGTGTAAAATGCCCAAGTTGTTATTATATCATGCGCCTGCGGCCTCAGGTCCATTGGAAAATAATTATTAAACATCTTGTTTTTGTTTACCCAGTCCAAGGCAATTTGTGGCGTTACTGAAGAAGTTGCCCAGGTATCCATCACATCCTTTTCCGGTATGAAATCATTGCTTCCGCAGTGGCATTTTCTACTAGGTTTCCTGAACAAGGGATCAACAGGAAGCTCTTTCAGGTCAGCAACCGCAACTTCACTGCACTTCTTGCAGTACCAAAGTGGAAAAGGCACTCCGAAAAACCTCTGCCTTGAAATGCACCAGTCCCACTGAAGATTCTCAACCCAGTGCTCGTATCTCTTCCTCATGTAGTCCGGCTTCCAGTTTATCTTTCTCCCAGCTTCTATAAGCTCCTCTTTCTTGTCAAGAATTCTTATGAACCACTGCTTTGTCTTCAAAAATTCAATCTCAGTCCCGCACCTTTCATGAGTGTTCACAGCATGCTTTATCTGTTTCTGGCTGACAAGCAGGCTCTCTTTCTTCAGGTCATCAAGTATTTTCTTCCTTGCCTCTTTTATTCTCAGTGCCTGGTAATTTCCTGCAAGCTCGTTTAATTTTCCGTCCTTAGTGAAAACAATTCTTAGGGGCAGTTTGAACTTGTTCCACCATTCAATATCTGTAACGTCGCCAAAAGTGCAGCACATCACAACTCCAGATCCTTTCTCCATGTTTACCTTTTCATCTTCTAAAATAGGAACTTCATAATTCAGAATGGGAACCTTTGCATGCTTTCCAAGGTATTTCTTGTAGCGTTTGTCGTTTGGATTTATCAGAACAGCAACGCATGCAGGTATTAGCTCAGGCCTTGTGGTTGAGATTATCAGTTTGTCATTTCCAACTTTAAAAATAACATCATTGAAACTGCTTTCAAGTTCAATATCCTTTAATTCTGCTTGTGCAATTGCAGTCTGGCATTCAACGCACCATATTGTTGGTGCTTCTTTTTGGTAAACAAATCCTTTATGGTAAAGCTCAACAAAACTTGCCTGGCTTGTTTTCTGGCAGTACTCGTCTATAGTTGAGTAGCTTTCTTCAAAGTCGCAGCTCATTCCAAGCTCTTTCCACGGCCTGACAAAATCATCTTTAATTTCATTTACAGTATTGTAGCATAATTTCACAAATTTGTCGCGGGGCATATCAACGCCACGAACATTTTTCATCTTCTCAACAAGCCTTTCAGTTGGCAGGCCATTGTCATCAGTGCCAAAAGGATAGAAAACATTGAAGCCTTTCATTCTTTTGTAGCGCGCAATGTAATCTTCCTGCGCATAAGAAAAAGCATGCCCAATGTGCATAGCTCCCGAGACTGTTGGCGGCGGAGTGTCTATTGTATAGGCCTTGTTTTTGCTTTTCCTGTCAAACTTGTAAACCTTATTCTTCTCCCAGCACTGCATCCACTTCTTTTCAGCCTCTTTTGGGTTATAGTTGGTCATTTTATTGGTTTTAAGAGCATAGTCAGAACTAAATAAAACTTGTCATACAACTACTTTATGAAAAGTTGCATTTTTCATGAGAACCGGGTTGCTTCGGGGGTTTTTAAAGGTTTTCACAAAGCATCATAATTTCATGAACTCTTCCCTTGTAAGCCCGGCTTGCTTTATAATGGCGAGCAATGTCCCCCTGGCTATCTCATCGTGGTTCGGAACAGTGACTCTTCTGTATGGTTCTTTATTTAGCCTTAAAATTATGTGGCTTCCGGTCTGATGGTCAACTTCATATCCTATTCTAGCCAGTTTCTTTACAAGCTCTTTTCCAGAAATAATTGGTAGCTTAGGCACGAACTTCCACCACTTCCTCAATGGAAGGTGGTATCGGTTCTTTGTGTTTTCTTAAGCTCTCTAAATAGCCCCTAATGGCATCCCTTACATTCTTCAGGGCTTCTTCTCTGGTTTTTCCCTGCGAAATGCAGCCCGGCAGGCTAGTGCATTCTGCTACATAAACTCCATCCTCATCTTTTCTCAAAATTATCTTGTATTTCATCTTCTCAATTATGCCTTCTGGATATTTAAAGTTTGCGAAACCTTCCATTTTTTTGATTAGCTAGTTACATCTTTTATTAATCTTTCCTAGAAATTCCCAAAAATTTTCCGAAAAATTCCGGAAAACCTGCGAAATCAGAGTCTTCCGCTCACTTTCCTTGCAAGCTCAACAAGCTGCTCCCTGCTGCATGGCATGTATTCCTCGCTGTAAGCGTCCTCCTTAAATCCTGCCTCTCCTATAAGCACAAAGTTTCTCCCTTTCAGAAATCCAATGTAAAGAACCCCTTCTATATCTGCATTTACTATTATTCCCTGGTCTGTTGACACTTCTGGCTTTGCTATAACTGCCATGTCTCCAATGTCAACTTTCTCAGCATCCTCATTTTCAAAGAAACCTTTCAGCTGCTCCACTTTGTCTCTATTTATATTGTTAAACAGGCTTATCGAGATGCTCTTCGAATTCTTTCTTGAATTTGAATCAATCCAGTTGTTGTTGAAGTTTGATGTGCACGCGTTTTCGCTTCTCTTGTACGTACCCTCATTGATAAGGTCATCTGTGTTCAGGTAGGCAAAGTCACTGAAGTTGCATATCTCCCTTAGGTCATCCCCCTCAATAAGGCCGTCGCATGTCTTGTAGTTTATCTTGCCCTGGCCTGGCTGGATGAATATTGCTATGATAAAAATTGCAGCGAATATCAGAACTGGATATGGAATCTCGGACTTTCTTTTCTTCTTCATGCTGTTTTTCCTGATTGGCTGGTTTAAAAAGATTTTGGGTGAAAAATTCTTGGGTTTTGGATCTATTTCTCAAATTTGAAATTAACCTTTTTCAAGCCGGGAATATCAAACCTCACAGTATAGGCATTAGTAGTTTCTCCGGAATAAATGCCTGCAAACTCGCTTACCTGCAAATCCCTGACTCTTTGTTCGAAATCTGTTCTCACGCCTGCATCAAACCTGAACCTCTCTTTAAC
>CAYIQA010000063.1:0-3174 GCA_964365475.1 Candidatus Woesearchaeota archaeon
AAACTATGATTAAACCATCAAAGGTTATATTTATCTCTGATGAGCTTGAAAAAGATTTTAACGAGCTAAAAGATGATGATCCCATCAAGAAAGGGGATGACTGGACTTGAACCTTCTGGAGAACATCTCCCTGCTGGATGCTTCTAAGATTACAGCCTACGGGATTTCTTCTCTAAATATATTTCAACATCGCCATCAAGCCTGCCTTTAAGGTAATTTCTTATGTTTTTTGGTGTCGGATCAATCCACCTTGCTATATTTTCATCTACAGTGACAGAACTATCCTCAACAGGAAGGCACTTGTGGTAAACATGCAGCCTGCCGTCAAACTCCGGGAGCTGCGAGACAGCAATTGGACCTTTGACAACAACCTCCAACCCTGTTTTCTCTTCTATCACTGAAGAGAGTCCATCTTGCACTGTGATATCTGACCTTGCAGTGAGCATCCTGCCAGGGAAATACCATCCTCGGACTATTCTTGCACTTTCAGGCAGGCTATCCCAATTATATAATAATATTTTATTTGTTTCTGGATCATGGATTACACCAAAAGAGTATACAAAAAGTTTATCCATAAATTAAAGGCCAGAAATTCAGTTTAAAAGGATTATGAACATTAAGATTTTCATCCTATTCTTTTTATCACAATAAAGTATATAAATAAGAAACACCTTATAAGATATACTGAATGGAAAGACTTCTTAATAGGGGGATGAGTCTCTAAAATAGAAAGATTTATAAATGCTTTTCTTGAAATCATCTTGTCAATGGCGCCAAATTTTTCTCTGCATTAAAATAAAGCTAGTGCGGAGAACAGCCATGATGATGCCCTAGTAGTCTAGTGGTTAGGATACGGCCCTGTCAGGGGCATTGATGATTATTTGGCCCATGGTAAGGCCGTGGCGCGAGTCCGATTCTCGCCTAGGGCGTATAGATGGGCCGGTAGCTCAGCTTGGTAGAGCATCTGAGTAAAGCCTTTTTGGTGAAGCTTTTTGCCAAAAAGGTTCGATGATGAACCTTTTATCAAGCTACAACACGAAAGACAGCAGGTGGTCATGGGTTCAAATCCCATCCGGCCCGGATTAAAAAGGCAAAAATGAGTGAAGAAAATTTCCAGGTAGAGCAGCACAGCCTTGTCCCGAAGCATGAGAAGTTGAGCGAGGAGAAGGTGAAAGAGATTCTTGCCAAGTATAACATAACAAAAAGAAATTTGCCCAAAATAAAAGCTGATGATCCTGCAATAAAAAAACTTGAAGCGAAAGAAGGGGATGTAATAAAAATAACAAGGGACAGCCCGACAGCCGGGAAATCTGTGTTTTACAGAGCTGTGCTAGAATGAACAAGAATCTTTTAATTGAAAGGTATTTTGAGGAAAATAGTTTGATAGAGAGCAACATAAAGAGCTTTGATAATTTCATAGACAGGGGAATGCAGAATGTAATAAATGAGATGCAGGAGGTTGTCCCTACAATTATTCCCAAGGAGATTGAGGACTTTAGGATAAAGCTTGACAAGGTATGGCTTGAGAAGCCGAATTTGGTTGAGGCTGACGGAAGCAAAAGAGAGGTCTATCCTATTGAGGCAAGGCTGAGAAGCCTGACTTACTCTGGGCCGATTCACCTTGAGGTTTCTGCGCATACAGACGGGGTTCAGAAAGAGAACTTCAAGACCCAGATTGGGAAATTGCCAGTCATGCTAAGAAGCAAGTACTGCCACCTAAACGGGCTGAAGAGGCAGGACCTGATCAAGAAGGGGGAAGACCCAGATGATCCTGGCGGATATTTTATACTGAACGGGAATGAAAGGGTCTTGATAACAGTTGAGGACCTTGCATCAAACAAATTATTTGTTGAGAGAACTGCATCAGGGCCTGCAAAGTTCACAGCAAGAATATTCTCAGAAAAGGGAAGCTACAGAATACCGCATAATATCGAGCAGATGAAGGACGGGATTATGACAATATCGTTCACAAGATTCACAAGGATTCCGATTATTGCAGTGATCAAGGCGCTCGGGGTAGAGAAGGATGTTGAGATTGTAAAGTACATCTCTGATGATGAAAGGCAGTATGATGATGTCTACATAAATTTGTATGATGCTGTGCACCTGAAGACGCAGGAGGATGCCCTGGAGTTCATAGCAAAGAAAGTCGGGATACTGCAGCAGAAAGAGGAGAAGTACGAGAAGATATTTGACAACCTTGACAAGTACCTGCTGCCGCACCTGGGAACAAGCCATAAAGACAGGATTTTCAAGGCATATAACCTGTGCAAGCTGATAAAGAGATTCTTAGTGATATCAAAAGAGGATATTGACAACCAGGACAAGGATCACTACATGAACAAAAGGCTGAAGCTGAGCGGCGACCTGCTTGCAGACTTGTTCAGGGTGAACATGAGGGCGCTTGTCAATGACATTCTTTACAATTTCCAGAGGCTGGTCAAGAGGGGGAAGTTCCAGAGCGTCAAGATCATAATAAGGGACAAGCTGTTAACTTCAAGGATAAAGAGCGCCATGGCAACAGGAAGCTGGGTCGGCGGCAGGAAAGGAATAAGCCAGAATATTGACAGAACAAACTTCCTTGCAACATCAAGCCACCTGCAGAGGGTGGTATCGCTGCTGAGCTCAAGCCAGGAGAACTTTGAGGCAAGGGCGCTGCATCCAACGCACTTTGCCAGGTTATGCCCGATAGAAACTCCAGAGGGAACCCCGATAGGACTAAGGAAGAATCTAGCAATGCTTGCCTCTGTATCGCAGGAGGAATATTCAGAAGAGAAAGTAAAGAAAGTGCTCGAGACTTTGGGGATGAAAAATGAGTGACGTATTCATAGACGAAAGATTTGTTGGAAAAGTAAGCGATGCAGGAGATTTTATCAAGAGGCTGAAGGAAGAGAGGATTAAAGGAAAGCTTCCAGTCACACTTAATGTCTACTACAATGATAAGCTTGATGAGATCAGCATTGAGCTCTCGAAAGGAAGAGTAAGAAGACCTTTGATTGTTGTTGACAATGGGAGAAGCAGACTGACAGAGGATGTGTATGAGAGGCTTGCGAAGAAAGAAATCTCATGGAAGGACCTTGTAAGCCAGGGAATAATTGAATACCTTGATGCTTCTGAAGAGGAAAATGCATTAATTGCCCTTGATGAAAAAGAATTAACGCCGGAGCATACTCA
>CAYIQA010000064.1:0-3137 GCA_964365475.1 Candidatus Woesearchaeota archaeon
TTTCATGACTTCTTCGATTACAGATCCTTTAAACGTCTCTCCACAACCAAACTGCCCAAATAATTTCATTATCATCTCAAAATTATCAGCTTCAATTTCCAAAGATGGACCCAAACCTTCAATATCTTCTAAAAATAAAACTGCTTTTCCCAGAATGTACTCCCAACCAACCCTGCTGTATTCAAATCCCTCTGTATATTGCCGGCCAAATCTTCCTTCAATGAATCTTACTGCATCCTCAAGACTGTCAAAACCTTGTTCTAGTCTTTTATCCCTGGTTCTTAGTTCTTTTTGAACAACCATTACCTGCTTGCCTTTTGCATCTCCCTTTCTATAGACTCTTACTCTTAAAACATCTTTGGAATTTTCTTCGTCTTTTTGAAAGAATACCTTGTCTGTGAAAGCATAATCTCCCCTCAGAACTCCGCCAGCTTTCAATATCTTTTCTCTTGTTTCTTCTAGGCTGGCAATTTTAGCACGATATTCTTCCATAAAAATACTTGGTGTAATCTCTTTCATGTTAGTTATCTGGGACTTATCACTTCCCAACCATTATGGCAACATCATTGCCGTAAATCTTCCTCAGGTCCTCAAAAATCTTTTCCTTGATAAAAGCCTTGGGAGGCATTTTCACAGCAGCCAAAGCGCCTTCAAGCTCAACCAGGGAGCTTTCCTCAAGATTTCCAAGCCCGCCATCTTCCTTGATAAGCGCCTTGGTGATCCTGCTTTCCTTTGAGCCTGCATCCTCAATTATGTAAGCAACCTTGTCAAGCAGGTAAATCTCGCCAAACTTCTCGCCGTACTTGATTTTTATCTTGGCCCTTTCAAGCTCGATACCTTTCTTCCTCTGCACATGCTCAAACAGTATTCTTATCAGGAAAGTGTTCTCCCTTATCGCTTTATTTTTTTCATACCTTGTCAGCTTCTTCCTCTTCAAGTCAGCAATGCTTTCAACATTCTTGATAAACCTCTTGTCAACAATATTAAGATCAGTTATCTTCTTAAAGTCCTTAATCAAATCGTCGCTAACTTTAACCTTCTCGCTCTCAAGCACATCTCCAACAGCCTTCACAAAACTATTATAAAAGTCATCACTTGCCCTTCTTTCAGACCTGTTCTCAATCTGGTTAAATAATTTGTCAATCCTTTTCAGGTAGTCCTCGGTATCGCTGAGCATTTTGTCAATCTCGCTTCCCTTTATGTCCTTGATGTCGCCGTGCTCAATATCCTTGTAGCAATTCCTTATCCTCTCGAGAATATTAACATATTTCTTCTCAAGTATCTTCTCTTTCTTAACAAATATCTCATCAAGCAGCCTTACAGTCTCTTTTGGGGTTGGGGGCGGTATTCCGTAAAGCATTAATGCAGCCTGGCTCGGATTCAATGCTGCATAATAAATATCCTCGGCAACTATCCCAAGCATTCTTCCCTTGGCCCTGTCAACTAATCTTGTTCCCATGTCCATGAACATATCAATTGCCTCTGGGCTAGGCCTTATCCTTCCCTGCTCAAGCAGTAACTTCCATGGCATGAATATGCCCCTGTCATACAAAGGAACCCCGTCTCTTAAGAAAGTAAATATTACCGGGCTTGCTTCCTTAATAGACTCCCAGAAGTCAGTTAAGATATAAACTTGAATATGAAAAACTTTCTTAACGCCAGTAATTGCAGCTGCCTCATATCCCATGCTTCTTATTATGGCTCCAAGCTTATCGCGAAGCTCAGCCCTGCTCATCTTCTTAACATCAGTGTCGTCAATGACAACAGCAACATCAATGTCATTGCTCTTTGCATCTCCCCTGAACATGCTTCCAACAGCAACATAGCTCACAACATACTTCTCAAACTTCTTTGTGACCATTGACTTGTGAACTTCACTGACTTTCAGGGCAGCAACTAGGTCCTTGGGATCATATATGGGGGCGCTTAGTCCGATAAGCTGCAATATCTCGTATTTTGCATCGAACAAGCTTTCCCTGAGCTCGGTAAGCAGCATTACTTCTGGCTTTATGTCCTTGTCTATTTCAAGGGCCATCTTGTCTATCATCCCTATCAGCCTGTTTCTCAGCTCTATCTTGCTCATCTTCTCACTGTCACTATCATCAACAAGAATTAGCACGTCAATGCTCTTGGCTTCCTCTTTCTTGCCAGATTCATATCCTTTCTCAAAGGGCTGCTTTTCAGGCGGAAGCAGTGCTATGCCCAAAATATATTTGTCAAATTTCTCAAGAATTTTTTTCTTCAGGGAATCAAGCTTGTTCTTCAGGTCCTCAAACTTCTTCTTCAGCTCGTCAGGAAGCTCAGGCAGTTTAGAGGCAAGCTCGTCCTTATTACCGCCTTTTTTATCACCTTTCTGTGCCTTGTTGCCTTTGCTCTTTTTTTCTTCCATGCTGGTAATAAAACCTAGGGGGCGTTAATAAGCTTTTCGGAAACATTATTATACTTTTCCATATATCAAAATCTGCATGAGAAAGTTGGTCATCTCAATAGCCCTAATTTTTGTAGTCCTGCTTATTGTAATAGTCACCTTAAAGATCTCAGATGAAATAAAATCCTCGACTCTAAACCCGGCAGAAGAGCGGGAATCTGAAAAACCAGAGGGGAAAGTTCCGGTGCTTGAGCCTCCTGAGAAGGAATTCATAGAAAACATCCATTATTTTTACAGCACATCAAGCTACACGCAGATGAACAGGGAGATATTTATACTAAGAAACATGATGAGAATAAGGCTTCTAAACCCGAGAGACCTGGGGGCATTGGACTACGACACAGTCTACCTTAACTTTACTGACGGCGCTGCATCTGCATACTGTGAAGATAAGATAGACTGCCTTGACCGCAACAAGCCATTCAACGTGAGCTTTGATGAGTATTATCTTGATCCGCCGTCCAGATGGGTGGAAAAGATTAAGGATGCGGAAAACTTAGGCTCAGACACCACATCCGGAAGGAAAAGCCTTATCCTAAGATATTCTGAAGATGATAAAGTAGTTACAGTATGGATCAATGAGGTTTTCAGGCTTCCAAACAAGGTTGAAGTCAAAAGCAAGTCAGAAACAAAATATTATTACTTCACTTACCTTGACTTTGATGTCAAGCAGGAAGAGGTTGCTCATCAGAAATTGTTTAATTACAGG
>CAYIQA010000065.1:0-3080 GCA_964365475.1 Candidatus Woesearchaeota archaeon
ATGGAAAGAATTTACACAATACCTTTAAGGAAGGAATCGCAGAAAGCCCCTATTTATAAAAGGACGATGAAGGCTGTCAAGGCAACAAGGGAATTTCTTCAGAAACATATGAAGAATCCAATTGTTAAAATTGGAAGATACTTGAACATGGAGCTTAACAGCAGGGGAAGAAAAAATCCTCCGCATAAAGTAAAGGTTAAGGTATGGACTGAAAAGGTAAAAATAAAGGATAAGGAGATTGAAATTGTGAAAGCTGAACTGTTTGGAGCACCTGAAGAAAGGCTTGAGCAGAAAGAGGTTAAGGAAACAAAAGAAGAACCTAAAGCTGAAGAAAAGAAGGA
The DNA here is from genome assembly GCA_964365475.1 of Candidatus Woesearchaeota archaeon. GTDB lineage: Archaea > Nanobdellota > Nanobdellia > SCGC-AAA011-G17 > DATDVL01 > CAYIQA01. The sequence continues at coordinate 342 of CAYIQA010000065.1, forward strand.
AAGCCAAGAAGCTCTGAAAGAAGAAATTAAGAAAGCTGAAGAGAAGCCTCTTGAAAAGAAAGAGAGCAAGAAGCCAAAAGCTCCAAGAATAGAAGAGAAAAAACCGTTTGATACCAAGAGAACAACAAGGGCAGCGCCGCACAAGGCGCAGATTGAAAAATTTGGGAAGAAAAAATAATTGTTTTTTAGTTTAGGACATGAATAATCTACCTTCTGAAAAGAAAAGAGAAATATTTGTAAGAAAAGAAGCAACTACTGATGAAAAATTTGGATGTTACCCAGAGAAAAGAAAAGTTGAGTATTTAATTCAATATGGGATAATAAATTTGAACAAACCATCTGGTCCGACAAGCCATGTTGTTGCTGATTATGTGAAAAAAATCCTGAATTTGGATAAGGTGGGCCACAGTGGCACCCTTGACCCAAACGTATCCGGGGTTCTGCCTATTGCCTTAGGAAAAGCAACAAGAATAGTTCAGGTTTTGCTTCCTGCTGGAAAAGAATATGTGTGCTTAATGCGCCTGCATAAAGATGTTGATGAAAATAGAATCAGAAGTGTAATGGAAAAATTTATTGGAAAGATTACACAACTTCCGCCAGTAAAAAGCGCAGTCAAGAGACAACTTAGAGAAAGAGAAATTTACTATCTTAATATTATGGAAATATCTGGAAAAGATGTTCTTTTCAGAATTGGATGTCAGGCTGGAACTTACATAAGAACTGTATGCACAGGTGTTGGGAAGGAACTTGGAATTGGGGCACACATGCAGCAGCTTGTCAGAACAAAGGCAGGCCCTTTCACAGATAGGGAATGGACAACATTACAAGACCTGAAAGATGCTTATGAATTCTACAAAGAAGGAGATGAAAAAGAAATAAGAAAATGCATAAAACCATACGAAACTGCAGCTGAATTCCTCCCAAAAGTCTGGATATTTGATTCTGCTGTCAATGCAGTCTGCAACGGGGCAGAGGTTTATGTCGGCGGCGTTTCAAAGTTCACAGACGTCAAAGAAAATGAGCTGGCTGCAATAATGACTTTGAAGAATGAGCTTGTCGGGCTGGGGACAATCAAGATGGAAAGTGACGAGATTATGAGTATGAAGAAAGGTGTTACAGTCAAAACAGACGCTGTTTTTATGGAAAGGAACACCTATCCAAAATTTAAGAGCACCAATAACCAAGTTTTTAAATGCTAAGACATTATTCTTTTTTATGACAGAAAAGAAAAGGGTCAAGATTGTTGTGTCTGGGGTTGTCCAGGGTGTTTTCTTCAGGGAAAATGCCAGGCTGAAAGCAAACGAGCTTGGGGTTTTTGGCTACATCAGAAACCTTGAAGGCGGAAGAGTTGAAGGTGTTTTTGAAGGCGATGAGAGAAATGTTGACTATCTTGTCAAGTACTGCCAGAAAGGGCCGAAGCTTGCCAATGTAGAGAAAATTGAGGTTACAGAAGAAAGATACAAGAAGGAATTCAAGGATTTCAGAGTTCTGAGATGAAAGATGAAGATAGCAACCTGCCTGGAAGGAATAGAAGACATAGTTGAGAGTGAGGTAAAAGGTAAGAAGATTGCCAGGGGAAGGGTGAAATTTGATTCTGAAGTGAAAGACTTTAGAAGTGTAAATGACGTGTACGAAATCTTGGCTGAGTTTAAATTCAGAGATATTGAAGATATAGAAAGAGAAGCATCAAAATTGGAACTTAATATCAAAGGCAATGTGAAGATAGAGTGCACAAGAGACGGCGATCACAAGTTTAATTCTGTTGATGTTGAAAAAGCAATAGGAAGCGCACTTCAAAAAAGGGGAATCAAAACAAGCTACAAGAATTTTGACAGCGTGCTAATAGCTGATGTTGTTGACAACCTGTGCATTATAGGAATTCCGGTGGCAATGAAACTGAACAAGAGGAATTACAGGGTAAGAATAAACAACCAGGGGGTTCATCCATGCCTGGCTTATGCAATGCTCAGGATAGCAGGCTACAAAGAAAATTCTGTTTTGCTTGACCCTTTCTGCAAGGACGCAACAATATTGATAGAGGCTGCACTGCTTCATGCTGGAAAGATTTACGGGATTGACTTCAACAGGAACAACATACGAAACGCTGAAATAAACACCAAGATGGCAAAAGTCGAGATAAAATTAAACAATGCTGAGATGGACTGGGTTGACACCTTCTTCAAAAAAGGGGAGATTGACTTTATTGTTAGCTATCCGATATTTGAAAGCAAAAGAAGGAGGGGCAACATAGTGAAAAACGTGCTCACTGAGTTTTTTCACCAGGCAGGGCATGTTCTTAAAGGAAAAATTGTCCTTCTAAGCCCAGACAAAAAAATACTTGACTATGCTAATAATTTCAAAATAAAAGAAGAAAGAAAGATAAAAATTGGAAAATCCAATTTTTTTATCTTCGCTTTGATTCCAGGCTAGCTAGAGATAGCGACTCCTGCATTCTATTGTTCTTTCCAGTCTGTTCACCACTGGTTTCCAGTTGTTAGGGCAGTAGTCAGTAACCCATCTTTGGTTTACACATCTCTGGTAAGCACTTTCTCCCATCTCTGGTAGTGGACGCATTGTTCCCTCGGGACATAGTCTCTGTACCCTTGTGTTAAAGCCCGCACTACCAAATGCTCTTGTGTAAGTGCTCTTTGTATTTACGCAGTTACATCTGGCACCATCTGTCTTAACATATTCGTAATCTGGACCGAATTTCTCCTTGCATTTGTCTGCCTCAGTGCA
>CAYIQA010000066.1:0-3063 GCA_964365475.1 Candidatus Woesearchaeota archaeon
TTAAGATACCAGTATGCGCCAATGTGGAAGACAGGATAACAATCTCAAGGAACTTCGGTGCAAGATGGAGACTAATTGGCTACGGAAATATTGTGAAGTGATTATTTTTTAATCAAGGACTCTTTTCTGTAGACTGCCAATGGGTTTCTTCTTGCTTCCCGCAGTAAGACCTCGACTTGCCCGAGAATACTTCTGTCATGCCACCAGTTTGTTAACTCAATTCCTGGATACATTGACCTGTAGATTGACTCCAGGGATTCGCTTCTGAGCCTGTGTATAATTATGGCATTTTCCTTGCCTGAAGCGATTCTCTCCCCCATCTTCTCCTTTTGCAGGATATCTTCTCCTCTTTGCAGCCTTTCTACATTATAGACAACATCATCCGGGAAGTATGCTCCGTTTGTAAGCAAGTAATCGCGAGCGGATATTTCAATATGACTAAGGCCTGGATGGCCCATATATCTGTCCATGGGATGCGGCAGTCTGCGACCATGATGAGGCACTGTAACTGGTTCATCTGATGCTTCTGTGTCTGGCAGTCTGTCTAGGCCCACAACCGTCGCTACACCAACTGCAGTTGCCAGCCCAGCCTTCAATACATTGCTTATTCTTGATACCATAATACCAATTTTATATGGGGAGTTTATAAGAATTGTGTACTTTGTGTCTAGTTAATCCTTCTCAACCTTTGCAACAGTATTAACCTTGTCATCAGCATCGAGCTTCATTATCCTTACCCCCTGCGTATTTCTGCCGATAACAGAAATGTCCTTTGCAGAAACCCTTATTGCCTGGCCTTTCTGCGTCATGAAGAGAAGCTCGTCATCGTCAAAAACAGTTTTAATTCCTGCAACCTTTCCTTTATCAGTCTTTATGTTAATAACACCACTGCCGCCCCTTCTTATAAGCCTGTAATCGTCAATTAAAGTTCTCTTTCCATACCCGAGCTCTGTAACAGTCAATATTGTTGAGTTGCTTACAGCTGTTTCAGCCCCCACAACACCATCTGCTCCCATAATTTTCATTCCCCTTACGCCTGTTGCCTGCCTGCCCATTATAGTAACATCTTTCTCATTGAAGCGGACAGCCTGGCCCTGCTTTGATGCAAGAATAATCTCATCATTTCCAGACGTCAGCAAGACAGACACAAGCTCATCCTTATCCTTGAGATTAACTGCTATAATCCCACCCTTTCTGGGATTTGCGTATTCGCTAAGGGCGGTTCTTTTTACAGTGCCTTCCTTAGTTACAAACATTAAGTAGCCAGATTCAAACGAGGCAATTGGAAGCAAGGTGCTTACTTTCTCTCCTTCGCCTAAATTTAATATGTTAACAAGGGCTTTTCCTTTTGAATAGCGCGAGCCTTCTGGAATCTGGTAGGCCTTGAGCCAGTGGACTTTTCCCTTGTTTGTGAAGAACAGAACATAGTTGTGGTTTGAAGTTACAAATATTTCCTTTACTATGTCTTCTTCCTTCGTCTCTGCACCTATTACTCCTTTTCCGCCGCGCTTCTGCTGCCTGTAGGATGTCAAAGGCAGCTGCTTTATGTAGCCTGAGGCTGTTAGGGTGATAACAATATCATCTCTATGCACAAGCTCCTCGGCAACTATTTCTTCGTCTTCTTCATGAGAAATTTCCGTAAGCCTCTTGTCGCCGTATTTCTCCTTCATTTCAAGAAGCTCTCTCTTTATTATCTCATAGATTTTTGAGTTTGAAGCGAGAATAGACTTGAGCTCCTCAATTGATTTTAGAAGATCTTCAATTTCCTTGTTTATTTTTTCAGTTTCTAAAGAAGTTAACTTCGAGAGTTTCATGTCAAGAATGGAGCTTGCCTGGAGTTCTGTCAGGTCATAGCTTGACATCAATGAAGATCTTGCTGCTTCAACATCACTTGATGACTTAATTAAATTAACAACAGAGTCAATATTTGATATTGCAACCTTCAGGCCCTGCAATATGTGCCTTCTTTCCTCTGCTTTTCTCAAGTCAAACTGGGTTCTTCTTGTTACAACATCCCTTCTGTGGACTATGTAAAAATCAATTAAATTCTTGAGGCTCATAAGCCTTGGCTGGCCTTCATAAAGCGCAATCATAATAATGCTGTAGGTTGACTTCAGTGCAGTGTGCATGAAAAGCTGGTTTAAAACAACTGCAGGCTCATAGTCCTTCTTGACCTGGATAACAATACGCATTCCTTCCTTATTGGATTCATCCCTGATGTCGGAGATGCCATCTATTCTTTTGGCTCTTACCAAGTCAGCTATGTTCTCGATAAGCATTGCCTTGTTGACCTGGTAAGGAATTTCAGTAATAATAATTTTATTTCCTTCAAAGCCGGTTTTTGCCTTTACTGTGATTCTGCCCCTGCCAGTTGAGTATGCTTCAGCCAGACCACTAGTGGAAATTATTGCGCCAGTTGGGAAGTCCGGACCTTTGATATGATCCCTGAGCTCACTTACCTGAATTTCTGGGTTGTCTATAGCTGCTATTATTGCTGATGTAACCTCACTAAGGTTATGCGGGGGTATGTTTGTTGCCATGCCAACTGCAATTCCTGAGCTGCCGTTAACAAGCAGGTTGGGGAACTTAGAAGGGAGAACAACAGGCTCTGTCAATGTTCCATCGTAATTTGCCCTTTCAGGAACGGTTTCTTTGTCAAGATCTTCAAGCATGTCCTCTGCTATTCTTGTGAGCTTGGCTTCTGTGTACCTCATTGAGGCAGCGCGATCGCCGTCTACAGATCCCCAATTGCCCTGACCTCTTACCAAAGGGTATCTTAAAGAAAAATCCTGGGCCATCCTAACTAATGAATCATAAACAGCCATGTCACCATGGGGATGAAGCTCACCCAGAACACGGCCGACAATGAATGCAGATTTCCTGAATAACTTGTCTGAGCGCAGGCCGAGCTTGTCCATTGTGTAGAGAATCCTGCGATGCACTGGTTTTAATCCGTCATAAACATCCGGCAATGCCCTTGCTGTTATAACAGACATAGCATAGTCTACATAATTCTCCTTCATCTCCTCTTCAATTAATCTCTGCTGGATTTCTTCAGGCATT
>CAYIQA010000067.1:0-3029 GCA_964365475.1 Candidatus Woesearchaeota archaeon
AGGCAGACATTTATTTCAAGGCCGCATTTGAGCTTTACTCTCTTTTCTTTGCAATCAACCTGAATATAATTGAGCTCAAGGAGATGAAGGAGGACAAACCATTTTTCTCAAGGAAAATATCCGACATCATAAAAAAAATTATTGACTGCTGCAAGGAGTGATACAAATGGAAAATAAAAATTTTGTAATTTTTGGGGCAATCGCTGTGGCCGTGTTCATTTTGTTCGTTTTGGTTTTTCCCAGTTCGCCAGATTTGGTTTTTCCCAGTTCGCCAGAGAGTGGCGCTGGCGCAGCAAACACCATTGGCAGCTATGAACAGAGAACAAGCAACGGTGCTGTGTCAATTGACCTGACCCCCCTGGGATTGAATGGCAACAACATGGAGTTCAAGATGGGTGTTAACACACATACAGTTGACCTGTCAAATTATGACCTGACGAACTTGGCTGTTTTGGTTTACGACGGAAATTCAGTAAAGCCAACATCAGCGCCAAGGCTTTCTGGGCATCATGTTTCAGGAGTAATTGCATTTCCAGCAGATAGGAATATAAAAAATTTCAAGGTTGTAGTAAAAGGGATCCCAGATGTGAATGAGAGAGTGTTTGAATGGTAAAAGCCAATGCGCAAGGCAAGAGTTTCACTTTCGGGAGCATAGCGTCAAGTTTTCTTAGTTTTCTTGGCGGCTATCAGGTCTGCCATAACATCTGCCTCGGTATAGTTGCAGTGCTTGCAGTCATCGGGATAACAGTAACAGGCATGCCGTTATTGTTCCTTACCAAGGTTGCTGTTCCCTTCTGGATAGCAGCTGTTGTGCTTTTTGCAGTAACCTTGGCTATTTACCTGAAGAAAAAATGCCTGTCGAAAAATATAATGATCCTGAATGCGGGCTTTATTGTTGCAGGAGTTCCATTTGAAAGTCTCCAGCAATATAATTATTTATTTTGGATAGCTGGGAGCGTCTTAATATTAACCGCGATTATACTATTTATCAAAAAAAGGAGGGAATAAAATGGAAAAGCTGGATTCAAACATTGTTGGGAAGACCTTGGCAGTGGTTGCTGCTGTGGTATCTGCAGTCTGCTGGCTGCTGATTGTGGCAGGGGGAAATGCAGTGCTGAATTTCATGAACAAACTGTTTCATGGAATTGACCTGATGAAGATAGCGAAGGCAACAACATTTGCTGATTTGATATGGAGCGTGGTGGTATGGGCTGTTGTTGGCTATCTGATAGGATTACTGTTCGCTTCAGTGTACAACACCTTTGCAAGCAAGCAGAGGTAATTTTATTTTTTTAAGAAAGTTTAAATACTTAATTTTATAGGTTTGGGATAAATGGCCATAAGGCATCATCATGTAAAAAGGATCAGGGAGTTTGGGTTAAAGAGAAGCCTCGGCCTGTTTGAAGTTACTGTTGCAGGCATTGGGATAATTCTTGGTGCAGGCATTTATGCATTAATAGGGATTGCATCTGGCTATGCTGGGAATGCAGTCTGGCTCTCTTTCCTGTTTTCTGCAATTCTCGGCGCATTCACAGGATTGAGCTATGCTGAGCTTGCATCCTTCTTCAAGAAGGATGGGGGGGAATATGATTACGCAAACAGCGCCTTTGGATCAAAAATGGGGTGGATTGTAGGGATAATGGTAATAGCAACTGCATTCATAAGCGCCGCGACTGTCGCCCTTGGATTCGGAAATTATCTGCAGGCCCTGATCGGCGGAAATGTCCTGCTGTTTGGATTTCTTATAGTGCTGGTAACAACCATTGTGAACATGGTAGGGATAAAAGAATCCTCGGCATTTAATATAGTGTGCACCATTATCGAGACTCTTGGCCTTGTGTTCATCATAATATTCGGCCTGAAATATCTTGGCAAGGTCAATTATCTGGAGATGGCCCAGGGTTTGCATGGCGTGTTCAGGGCTGCTGCCCTTGTTTTCTTCGCCTACATGGGATTTGAGTCCATAGTAAAGCTGACAGAGGAGACTAAAAATCCAAACAAGACAATACCAAAAGCGCTAATACTTTCAGTTGCCTTGAGCGCAGTGATATACATAACTGTGGCACTTGTTGCTGTAAGCGTTATTCCGTGGCAGGAGCTGAGCGCTTCGAAGGCGCCTCTGGCCCAGGTTGCGGCGTTTCTGGTAGGAAGCAAGGCTTTTGTAGTACTTGCAATTGTTGCATTGTTCTCAACTGCAAACACAGTTCTTGTAACCCTTGTGACAGGCTCGAGGCTTGTCTATGGCATGGCAGGGGAGGGGTCGCTTCCCAGGCTGCTGTCAAAAATAAATAGGGCGACAAGAACTCCTTGGAATGCAATAATAGCCCTGAGTGTAATAACATTTGCGTTTGTCCTGATAGGGGACATTGGATTCGTTGCTAATCTAAATGATGTCTTCCTCTTCATAACTTTCGGGCTGGTCAATTTAGCAAATATCGTGCTCAGGTACAAGATGAAAAATGTGAAGAGGGGGTTTGTTGCACCCCTGAACATAGGGAAGTTTCCTGTGCTGTCGTTTTTAGGTGTTTTAGTTTCGTTTTTCATGATGGTTTACGCGTTGATAAACATTTTGTGAGGCAAGATGAAAAAAATATTCAGGATAAAGGGGATGCACTGCGCAAGCTGCGCTGTAAACATTGAGAAGGCGATAGCAAGGCTGAGCGGGGTTGAGAAAGTCAACGTCAATTTTGCAAGCGAGAAGGCTGCAATAGACCACAACGAGAAGCTTGACATGAAGAGAGTCAGGGATGCTGTCGAGAAGCTTGGCTATAATCTGATTGATGAGGGAAGCTCGAAGATTGAGTTCAAGGTTCTTGGAATGCATTCTGACCACTGCTCAGGCCTGATTGAGAAGGAGCTGATGAAGACTAAAGGGGTTGTTGATGCGAAAGCGAGCTTCAACAACTCAAATGCTGTTGTTGAGTATGATGCAGCAACAATAAGCAAGGCCGAGCTTAAGAAAGTTATTGACAATCTTGGTTACGAGGCTATTGAGCTAAAAGTTGAGAGTCTTGACTATGAGAAGCAGG
>CAYIQA010000068.1:0-2884 GCA_964365475.1 Candidatus Woesearchaeota archaeon
TGCCAGTTTTGTATATTTCCAGAAGACGGGGCATTTCTTGCAGCGTCTAAAATTTCTCCGATTAACTTGCTGTTAACATCTTTGCTTTCATAATCCCTTATACTATGGCGTGAAGAAATTATTTCATCTAAGTCCATGAAAACCTTTAAATGTGCAAAGTATTTAAATATTACCGTGGAATATTCTCAATTAACCAAGGTTTATCTAGAGTTGGAGAAGACTAGCAAAAGATTAGAAAAAAAGGATATAATAGCTGACTTTTTTAAAAAGACTCCTGAAAATGATTTGCACCATGTTATTTTGCTTTTGCAAGGAAGAGTTTTTCCGCATCACGATGAGAGAAAAATTGGCATGAGTTCGAGGCTGATTTTAAAAGTTATTGCCAAATCTGCTGGTGTTCCAGAGCATGACGTTGAGAAAAGATGGAAATCAAAAGGTGATTTAGGAGAAGTTGCAGAGGAATTAATTACAAAGAAGAAGCAAGCTACCTTGGCCAATATTTCACTAACGGTTAAGAAAGTTTTTGATAACATCGCAAAGTTAGCAGAATTAGAGGGAAAAGGAACTGTTGGAAGGAAGATAGATTTGGTTTCTGAATTATTGACCAGTGCAAGCCCTGTTGAAGCAAGATTTGTTGTTAGAACAGTGCTAGAAGATTTGAGAGTTGGCGTTGCAGATGGATTAATGAGAGATTCTATAGCAGAAGCTTATAATGCTGATGTTCAGATAGTTGAGAGGGCTTTTGATATTCTTCTTGATTTTGGAGAAGTTGCAAAGATGGCAAGAAATAAAAACCTTGGCAAAATTGGATTGCAAGTTGGAAAACCATTAAAATCTATGCTGGCAATTAAAGTTGATGATGTTAAAGAAGCATTTGAGGCTGTTGGCAAGCCTGCTTTGTTTGAAGAAAAATTAGATGGGTTTAGGGTAAGTGTGCACAAGAAGGGCAATGAAATTAAGTTGTTTACAAGAAGCATGGAAAATGTCACCAAGCAATTTGCTGAAGTTATTCCACTAATTAAAAGCAATGTTAAATGCAAGGACTGTATCTTAGATAGCGAGTTTGTCGGCTATGATCCAAAAACAAAAAAATATCTTCCTTTTCAGCATATAGGCCAAAGGATAAGGAGAAAATACGATATTGAAAAAATTGCTGAGAAATTTCCAGTTGAGATTAATGTTTTTGATTTATTGCATTATAATGGGAAAGATTTATTGCATGAGAAACAAGAAGAAAGAAGAAGATTATTAGAGAAAATTATAGAGGAGAAGGATAAAAAAATTGTTTTGACTAAAAAATTAATTACTGGTGATGAGAAGGAAGCTTCTAGGTTTTTTAAAAAAGCCCTGAAGAAAGGACATGAAGGACTAATAGTAAAAAATTTGGAAGCAGAATACCAGCCTGGCAGAAGAGTTGGCGGGTGGGTAAAGCTGAAATCCAGCTTGGAGCCGCTTGACTTGGCAATTATCGGCGGGGATTGGGGAGCTGGCAAAAGAGTCGGAGTATTAAGCAGTTTTGTACTTGGATGCAGACAAGGCGATAAATTTTTGTCATGCGGAATGATGGGAACAGGGATAAAGGAAAAAAGCCAAGAGGGAGTTTCCTTTAAAGAATTAACTAAATTACTGAAACCATTAATCTTTGAGGAGAAAGGAAGAAGTGTTAAAATTAGACCAAAAGTTGTTGTTGAAGTCGGCTATGAAGAAATTCAAAAAAGTCCAACTTATGAATCTGAATATGCCCTGAGGTTTCCAAGGCTGATTAGGTTGAGGAATGATAAACCGCTATCTGAAACCTCTGATTTAACAACTTTAAAGAGGATATTTAAAAAACAAAAAAAGAGCTGATTTTTATACTGAAGTGGTTATTTGACTATAATAATCTTTAAATAGGAGAGTGATGTTACACGGTAGTAAATATAATCTTTACATAGTAAAAAACAAGAGCTGTGTTGTACTGGTAGTTATGCTGTATGACCTTTCACATTGGTAAAAAAAAAGATGGTGATGTGTCGCCTAGGAGGCTAGTATAATGATTGTAAAAGATGAGTTTTTAGGTAAATTAAGGCAGTACTTTGGTTTAAACCTTTATGAAGTTAGAATTTGGACTGCTTTACTATCAAGGGGTATATCGACTGCCGGTGAACTTTCTGATATAGGAAATGTTCCTAGGAGCAGGGCATATGATGTTCTTGAAAGCCTTGAAAAGAAAGGCTATGTTGTCATGAAGCTTGGCAAACCAATTAAGTATATTGCTGTGGAGCCTCTTGAGGTTCTTGAGAGGGTTAAAAAATTTGTCAGGAATGATGCTGATGAAAAAGCAAAAAGGCTAGATGGGCTAAAAGGAACAGGCATACTGAATGAACTAAGGACTTTGCATTCTCAGGGAATTGAGTTTATTGAGCCTGCTGACTTAAGCGGGGCAATAAGGGGAAGACACAATATTTATACACATTTAGAACTCTTGGTCAGAGAAGCAAAAAAGAGCGTAAACATAATGACTACAGGCAAGGGAATGATAAGAAAAGTTGAGGCCTTGAAGTCTGAGCTTGAGAAATTAGCCAAGAAAGGAGTTAAAATAAGAATTGCCACTCCCGTGAGCAAGGTAAATGAAACTGCAGTTAGAGATATTAGCAAGATAGCAGAAGTTAGGGATAACAAAAACATTAATGCAAGATTTGCTGTGATAGATGGCAAGGAATTACTATTTATGGTGCTGGATGACAAAGAGGTGCATCCTACCTATGACGTAGGTGTCTGGGTAAGGACTCCGTTCTTTGCTTCTGCAATGGACTCTATGTTTAATGTTTGCTGGAAGAATTTGGACAGTGCTGAAAAAGCCTTAAAGGAATAAAGAAGAGGTGATATATCATGGATAGGAATG
>CAYIQA010000069.1:0-2882 GCA_964365475.1 Candidatus Woesearchaeota archaeon
GAAGAATGAGTAAAGGCTTTGAGATGAGTCTTAAGGCAATTTTCACCATGATTGCGGGTGTTGTTATTCTTATATTTTTTGTGAATTTTGCGCTTGAGCAGAAAAGTGTTAAGGAGGAAATAAACCTGAGGGAATCAGTAACCAGCCTGGATGACCAGCTTGATGCCTTTGCAATATCAGAATCAAGCTCTAAAACAATAAATTTCCCAGACAAAGCAAGAATTGATTTCAGGTGCGAGGACATAGAAGCAGAAGGTTATTCAAAAGGGGATGAAAAAATAATATTCTCGGATGATATTGACAGCAACGAGATAAGGGCGTGGACTCTGGCGTGGGATTTTCCTTTTGAAATAGCCAACTTTTTCTACTTGACTGACAACAGAAGGTTCCTACTTGTCTATAACCAGAACAGCTTTGAATTTGTCAACAGCCTTGACTTCCCAAAGGCTTTCAATGTGCAGAAGCAGGAGCTGAGATTCTTTGATGCTGAAAGACTTGATAAGGAAATTGGGGACAATAAAATAACGATTGCGTTTTTTGTGCCTGTAAACCCATCTGAAACAAAACAGAAACTGAAGAATGCTGATATTATTGTTGTTGATACTGAAAATGATGAGCTTAATATAAACGGAGAGAATGACTTTTATCTTGGAAAGGAAATGCTTCTCGGGGCATTGTTTGATCCGAAGGAGTATGGATGCTTGAAAAGCAAAGCAATGACAAGACTGAAAGACATAACCTTAATATATTCTGGCAAGGCCTCGCTTCTAAGCCAGAAGTCAGACCAAAAATGCAGAAATTACCTTTTTGAAGCCAAAAATTCTTTGGAGACATTCAAAAGACAGGATGACAATGAAGGGCTTTACAAGATGAAAGAAAAAATAGAGAAGCAAAACAGGGAGCTTGAGAAGAACGGCTGCAAGAAAATATACTAAGGCGCAACTGCAGCTGACTGAAACGATTCTTGTAGTGTTTGCTATAGCCATAATTGTTATGCTTGGAACATTTCTTTTTTACAGGTACAGCATTCAGGGCCTTTCTGAGACTGGAGAAAGGCTGAGCGAGCAGCAGACATCTGTTCTTCTTGCAAGGATTACGAGCATGGCAGAGCTTGGCTGCGGGGAAGAAAACTGCATGGACACCTCAAAGTTTATTCCGTTTAAAAACCTGATCGGAGCAAGAGATTACAGGAATATTTTCGGAAGCAAAAGAATAACTGTTGAGCAGGCTTACCCCGAGGTTGATTCTGATAAAGAATGCAATGTGCAAAGCTACAACCAGAAGGACTATCCTGATAATTGCAAAAAATGGATACTCTATGACAATGCCGGGAAAGAATTTTATGCAGTAAGCACGCCAGTAGTCTTGTATTTCCCGGAAGTTGGGGAGTACAGGCTAGGAATATTAAAGGTGGAGGCCTCAAGATGAGGATGAAGGGGCAGACAGAAATAGTCGGGCTGGTTGTGATAGTCATGCTGCTACTTTTTGCCGGATTGCTGTACCTAAAATTTAGTGCAACAGACTCTGATAATTTGGATGAGATAAGAACAAACGTCAAGGCTGCGAATCTGCTTTCATCAATTACAAAGCTGACAATCAAGGGAAAAAGCTTTGGTGATCATTTAATTGACTGCAAGCTTTCAGGCCGGTGCTCTGACCTTCGGGAGGAGATACCAAAAATAATTGCAGCTTCCGGACTGCAAAAAAACCAGGCATACATGTTTACAGTCTCTTCTGGAGATGCAAATCTGATAGAAATTGGGAACTGCAGCACTGGGATAGCATCAAACATGCCAATAGCAAGAGAGGGAGTAAGCTTTGAGATCACCCTGAAGATATGCGAGAAGTGAAGAAAATTAACTGTAACATCTTAAACATTTTTCAATGGTGTCTGTAACGATTGTGTAAAAACTATACTACCCAACAGTAATTAAAACAGAAAGATTTAAATACTTGAAGAATAGACTCTAGCTAACTAAATGGAGTTTGGAAATGTATAATACTAGGCTATTATTGGTTGTTTTGTTGGGAATTTTATTAGTTGCAAGTTTGGTTGATGCAAAGTTTATTTTTGATGCTTTATATGAGGGAAGTGAAAAAACATACAATGTTGACGGAAAGGAATTCAAAATTAAGGTTATGACTATAGATGAAACAATCCCTGAAGCAGTAACTTTCAAGCTAAATGGAGAACTTAGCAGACAATTAATGGTTGGAGATACGGCAAACTTCCCTAATGGCGGCACAATAATAGTCCTGACTTTGTGGAATAATCCTGCTGGAGAGTCTAGCCGTGATTTAGTAAAATACTCCATTGATACTGGAAAAAAAGATGCTAAATTATCTATCTCTAGGATAAAGCTGCTGCCCAGCAGAATAGGCTGTAGGGATAATGAACTTAAGCTGAGCCTTACATTAGATAATAGAGGCGGATTAACACAGGCTACTGTTGAATTGAAAGGGGATAATTTAAGGTTGGACAGGTCTGAAACTGTTGAAGTGCCTGAGAATAGTACTAATGAATTGGCATTTACTGTGGATGTTCCTTTAGACCGAGAAAATGACTTGTATTCTATTGACATAAAAGTGTTTGACGAGAAGAATTCCCTAAGCGAGACAGTTTCTGCTGAGAATGTTTGTTATGAAACAGAACCTGTTGAGGAAAACGGGTTAGAGAGTGTTAATGGTAATTACGACCTAAAGGATTTTCCTAAACCTCTTGTATTTAAGAAGAACACCCAACCACTAGCATTTGTTGCAGGAGAAAATGCACCCGCTTCTGATGTGCTGGCTTTGGTCGATGTAGCTAGCGCTTTGCAGTCCTTTGCCGTTATTGAGGATTTAGGTGTTAGTTTGACTGACGTGGAAATACTGGGAAATGA
>CAYIQA010000070.1:0-2880 GCA_964365475.1 Candidatus Woesearchaeota archaeon
TAGGCATTTAGCACAAATTTTATAAAGTGATTTTCCCTACTTCTCCTGTTTATTCAAAATGGTGGAATTTATAGATAAGCCCTACAAGAAGGAAGAACTTGAGGAGATACTTCATCCGTATGTCAAGGAATGGTTTTTCTCAAAGTTCGAGACATTTAGTGCCACTCAGCTTTTTGGGGCATTAGATGTGCATCTTAAGAACAATATTCTTGTTTCTGCGCCAACAGGATCTGGAAAGACATTAACTGCATTTCTTTTTATAATAAATGAGCTTGTTAACCTGGCAAGCAAGTCAAAGCTCGAAGATAAAGTTTATGCTGTTTATGTAAGCCCTCTTAAAGCACTTTCCAGGGATATTGAAGTGAACCTGAAAGGACCCCTGAAAGAAATTGAGGAGATTGCCAAGAAACATGGGAAAGAAATTGATATAAGAGTCGGATTGAGAACAGGCGATACAACTGTTGCTGAAAGGGCTAAAATGCTCAGGAAGGTTCCGCATATTCTTGTAACCACGCCAGAGAGTGTTGCTTTGATGCTGAGCTCGCCAAGATTCTCTGAGAAGCTTACGAGTGTTGAGTGGTGCATTGTTGATGAGATTCATGCCCTCGCAGAAAACAAAAGGGGGGTTCATCTTAGCCTGACATTGGAAAGATTTAACCAGCTTAGTCCTTATCTTGCAAGGGTTGGTCTATCTGCCACAATAGCGCCTCTCGAGGAGATAGCCAAGTTTCTTGTTGGAAATGAAAGACCATGCAAAATTGCCGATGTTAGTTTCCTGAAGAGGTTTGATCTGAAAGTCATAAGCCCGCTGCCTGATCTGATAAACATTACAGAGAGGGAGCTTCATAACTCCCTTTACAATATGCTTGATAATCTGATACAGGATCACAAAACAACGCTAATATTTACAAACACGAGGGCAGGGACTGAGAGGGTTGTCCATCATCTGAAGGAAAGGTTTCCGAGAAAATATGTTGAGAACATAGGGGCTCATCATGGAAGCCTGAGCAAGGGTCACAGGCAGGATATTGAGAATAAATTAAGGGAGGGGAAATTAAGGGCAGTTGTTTGTTCCACTTCATTAGAGTTGGGCATTGACATAGGCTACATTGACCTGGTTGTCTGCCTGGGAAGCCCGAAAAGTGTTGCAAGGTTGCTTCAAAGGGCTGGGAGATCTGGGCACAAGCTTCATGAAGAGGTTAAAGGGAGATTACTGGTTCTTGACAGGGATGACCTAGTTGAATGCAGCGTCATGCTGAAATGCGCCCTGGAGAAGAAAATAGACAAGATCCACATCCCAGCAAACAGCCTTGACGTGCTTGCGCAGCAGATTTACGGGATGGCAATTCAGCAGAGATGGAAAATTGACGAGCTATTTGGACTGGTGAAAAAAAGCTACTCTTACAAAGACTTAAGCAAGGAGGATTTCATGGATGTCCTTCATTATCTGGATGGAAGCTACGCAAGCCTTGAAGACAGGCATATTTATGCAAAGATATGGCTTGATGAGGAGACTGGAGAGCTTGGGAAGAGGGGGAAAATTGCAAGGGTTATTTACATGACAAACATCGGGACTATTCCAGATGAGACTTTTGTGCAGGTAAAGATAGGAGAAGAAACTATAGGCTCTATTGATGAAAGCTTCCTTGAGAAGCTGAAGAAAGGAGATATTTTTGTTCTTGGAGGAAATACCTACCAGTTTTTGTTTTCCAGGGGCATGGTTGCGCAGGTTAGGGCAGCTGCAGAGAAGAGGCCGACAGTTCCGAGCTGGTTTAGCGAGATGCTTCCATTGAGCTTTGACCTGGCTCTGGAGATTCAGAAGTTCAGAAGGTACATGGAAGACAAGTTCGTTAACAAAAGCAGCGAAGAGGAAATAATAAAGTTCATCAACGAATATCTTTATGTTGATGAGAACGCTGCAAGAGCAATTTACAATTATTTCAATGAGCAGTACCTTTATCTGGAAATCCCAAATGACCAGAAGCTGCTGGTCGAGCATTACAATGCTGACAATAAAAAATATGTTGTCTTTCACAGCCTGTACGGCAGGAGAGTTAATGATGTTCTTTCAAGGGCAGTTGCGTATGCTATTGCCAAGCTTTATCAGAGGGATATCGAGATAGGGCTGAATGACAATGGTTTTTATGTTGCTTATGACAAAAGTGCACAGGTGGTCAGGGCATTTGATCTGCTTAAGGCAGAACAGCTGAGAAATATCATGGACAAGGCCATTGACAAAAGTGAAGTTTTGAAAAGGAGGTTCAGGCACTGCGCTGGCAGGGCCTTGATGATACTCAGGGAATACAAGGGAAGGAGGAAGAGGGTTGGAAGGCAGCAGGTTTCAAGCATGATATTAATGCAGGCTGTAAAAAGGATAAGCGAGAACTTCTCTATTCTGAAAGAGGCAAGAAGGGAAGTCTTGGAGGACCTGATGGATATTGAGAATGCAACAAAAGTCCTTAAGGATATAAATGACGGGAAGATTGAAATCAAGGAAATGCATACAAACCTGCCAAGCCCGTTTGCATTTAACCTGGTGCTGCAGGGCTATACTGATATAATGAAGATGGAGGAGAAAATTGAGTTCCTGAGGAGAATGCATGCAATGGTGCTTGCCAAGATAGGGAAGAGACATGTGATTAATAAAGCTTAAAAAGAAGTTATGACAGTCATTTTTAATATGGCAACCTCTGGATCATTAATAACAAAGGCGTTTGAAGATGATTTCTTCGGGGCTATAAAGTCGGTTTATGATAGCCTTCCAGGAGAGGGGGGATTAATCCATACAGCGGTAAGACATGTTCTTAACACCTATGCAAAAATTAGAGAGACGCCAATATCGGAAAACGGGAATGATCTTGGCGCTGCCTACAAAGATCT
>CAYIQA010000071.1:0-1357 GCA_964365475.1 Candidatus Woesearchaeota archaeon
AATGGAAGTATGCACTATAGGAGGATTTGAAGAAGTAGGCAAGAACATGACTGCCGTCAAGATAAATAATGATGTCTTTATATTTGATGTAGGAATCTTTCTTCCCCCAGTCATAGAGATACAGGAAACAGAACCGCAAGTAAAAGGCCAAAATTACACAGAGCAAAAACTAAGAAAAATAGGAGCCCTTCCAGATGATTTGGTTCTTGATAAATTAGGATGGAGAGACAAAGTTCGCGCAATAATAATCGGACACGCTCACCTTGACCACGTCGGCGCCCTTCCATATCTTGCCCACAGATATCCAAATGCGCCAATTATTGCAACCCCCTTTACAATGGCATTGTTTAATGAGCTTCTTGAAGACAACAAGGTTCAGCAGAAAAACAAGCAGATTATTTTAAAGGGAAACTCGTCAATGAAAATAAAAGGGCAAAGCCAGGAATACACTTTAGAATTTATACATGTCACGCACTCAACCATTCAGTGTGTTTTATGCGCATTGCATACAAACGAAGGCGTTTTTTTCTATGCGCTTGATTATAAGTTTGATAATTATCCTGTCTTGGAAATCCCAACTAATTACAAAAGGTTAAAAGAGATTGGAAGACAGGGGGTAAAAGTATTGGTCATGGAGGCATTGTACTCAGGCACTGAGAGAAGAACACCAAGCGAGAGAATAGCAAGAAATATGGTTGAGGATGCATTTTCAAGAATAAGAAAATCAAACTCGGCAATTTTTATAACAACTTTCTCTTCCCATATTGCCAGGCTTAAAAGTATAGTTGATTTTGGCAAAAGGACAAACCGAAAAATAGTATTTCTTGGAAGAAGCCTTAACAAATATGTAAACTGCGCAATAAAAGTAGATGTATGCCCTTTCAAGAAGGATGTTGAAATGATTAAATACAGAAACCAGGTTAACAGCTTCCTTAAAAGATTGGAAAAAGAAAGAGGGAGATATCTCGTTGTATGCACAGGGCATCAGGCAGAGCCAGGTTCAATATTGGACAGAATTGTAAATGATGAAACTGATTTCAAATTCAGGGCAGATGATAATGTTGTATTTTCTTCCAGTGTTATTCCTGTCTCAGTAAATATTCACGCGAGGGACAAGATGGATAAAAAATTACAAAGAAAAGGCGTAAGAATCCAGACAGATGTTCACGTTTCAGGGCACGCAGGAAGAGAAGACCTACGGGATATGATTGAAATGCTTGCGCCAAAGCATGTCATTCCTGCTCACGGAACTCTTCAGCAGGAAGCTCCTCTTATTGAGCTTGCAAAAGAGCTTGGTTACAAGTTTGGTGAAACGTCTCACCTATCTTCCGATGGCAAGGTTTTGAAATTCTGATAA
>CAYIQA010000071.1:1457-2844 GCA_964365475.1 Candidatus Woesearchaeota archaeon
ATGGTTAGAGAAGACATCATTGGAATATTAAGAACAGCATTGCAGAGAGGAAAGAATCTCCAGCAGACAATTCAGAGCCTTTATAATTCAGGCTATGCTAAAAATGAAGTTGATGAGGCTGTTCAGGCAATAAACATGTACGGACTGCAACAGCCGGTTCAGCAACCGTCTCCTATTCAAAAACAGCCGGTTCAGCAGCCAAAACAGCCTGCCACGCAGGGGCAAACCCCTCAGATAGCTTCTTATTATCCTGCTTCCCAAACACAACAGCCATTAAAGTTTGCTCCGCAGCAGCCTCAGTTTTACCAGCCTCAACAATTTCCTCAGCCCCAATTCACTCAATATCCTCAGATAGTATCTAATTATGGGCAGAACCCCCGGCCAAAAACAGGCACACTTATAATAATAATCATGGCGGCTATGCTTTTGGTTCTAATTGGAATTCTTGTGGTAGTGTTTATGTTTAAGCCAGAGATAACTAACTTCATCAATAACCTGTAAAATAAATAATGATTATATTTTTCTTATATAACTATTAAGTAACAACATAATAGAAATATTTATAAACCCCCCGCTTCTTGAAAAACCATGGAAACAGAAATAAAATACGGAATAATCTCTGCAAAACAGCCAGAATTTCCAGTTAAATCATTGCTTGTAGTTCCGCATAAAAGCAAATCATTAACTGTAAGCTATCCTGCATTTGGGCCTAATTATTTCAGAAGCAATATTGCAGAAATGCAAAAATCATATTCTCATCCCCAAACAGGAAAAAGAATTTTATTCAGGGAGCCAGCAACCTCAGAGTCAATTTCAGCTGCCGCTTACAGGTTTGGCGAGCTGGCAAAACCGGGGATTTTTGACCCTAAATGGCTTCAGCTTGGTTACATTGTAAGAACATCAGAGGGAGTTTTTGCAAATCCTCCAAAAAACAGTGAAGGAAACCAGATAACTGATGAAAAAACTCTTAAATCTCTTTTAAACAAAGCTGAAAAAGTCAATGGCATTTATCTTTCAGATAATGATTTTGGATTTGCTCCTTATGAAACCTTCAAGCAGGGAGTTCAGGATGCAGGAGACTTTGCAGAAAGCGGTCTGGCAAGATTGCTTGAGCGTACTAAGGGAAAAGTTGCTAAAAACCTGAAAGAAATGGCTTCTCCTGAATTCTATAATAGAGGAGTAAATGTTTGGGGTTTTGATAATGTTACAGAACCTGCTTTAATGGCTGCGGGTCTTGATTCCTTCGGGGGCTTTGGCAGGTGCGGATTGGATGTCGGTGGCGACGACTGGGATGCTGTCAACGGCCATGCTTTTGGGGTGTTGAAGGAGGCTAAGAAGTAAGATGACAATAACAAAGCCTTCATTTAGAGAAGTTGTAGCGGTAACT
>CAYIQA010000072.1:0-2792 GCA_964365475.1 Candidatus Woesearchaeota archaeon
ATTCCTATCAAGGTAGTTATTGAACCTGTTACCGGCACGCCACACCAAAATGAGTAATATCGTCACAGCATTGTGGCAATAGTTGAGAATCCAAAGACCGGAAAGTTACTCTCAATTAACTGGGGAAAATTTATGGGTGGTAATCTCTTTATTGGTGGCGGTAGAGAAGAGAAAGAAAATCCAATTGCATGTGCTATTCGTGAAATTAAGGAAGAGACAGGATATGAAAATGTAAAACTTATAGCCCAATCTGAAACTGTGCATCACCATTATGTTGCTGTGTCAAAAGGGAACAAACCACGGGCCATAGAGGTGACTGGACTTTATTTTGTGCTTACAGATGAGAGGCGCAGCAAAACCAATCATGCTCATGATGAGAAGGGAAAGTTTACTGTTGAGTTGATAAGCAAGGAAGAAGCAGCAGCAAAGGTTGCTGATCCATTACATAAATATCTTTTTGAGAAGTTTATTCTTGGAAAATGCTATGAGAGAGAGGGTATACTTGTCGATTCTGGCAAGTTTTCAGGAATGCACTCCAGCATAGCCCGCTCGAAAATGACTCATGAGTTCGGGAAACCTGCTGTCCAGTACAAGCTGAAAGACTGGCTTGTTTCAAGGCAGAGATACTGGGGGACGCCAATACCAATAGTTTACTGCAGTAAGTGCGGAATTCAGCCTGTTCCTGAGAAAGAACTGCCTGTCTTGCTTCCGGAAAAAGTCAAGTTTGGAGAAGGAAACCCATTAGAGACTAATGAGACTTTCTTAAAAGCAAAATGCCCAAAATGCAAGGGCAGTGCAAGAAGGGAAACTGACACTATGGACACTTTCTTTGATTCAAGCTGGTATTTCCTAAGATATTGTGATGCTTTAAACAAGAAGGAGCCTTTTGACAAGAAAAAGGTTTCTTATTGGATGCCTGTTGACCAGTATATTGGCGGGGCAGAACATGCGTGCATGCACCTGATTTACGCAAGGTTTTTTGTGAAAGCTTTGAGGGATATGGGATATCTGAAGTTTGATGAGCCATTTATCAAGCTGTTTAACCAGGGAATGATTCATGGCGAAGACGGGTTTGTGATGAGCAAATCAAGGGGGAATGTTGTTGATCCAACAGAAATGATGGAGAAGTATGGTGCTGATACCCTGAGATTATTTTTGGTTTTAATAGCATCGCCAGACAAGGATTTTGCGTGGAACTTTACTGGGATAGATAGCGCGCACAAATTTGTCAGCAAAGTCTGCGACTACTTTGAGAATGTCAAAGTTGGGAAGTCGACAGAAAAGACAGAAAGCAAACTGAACAAAACAATAATGGATGTTACTAAGGATGTTGAGAGTTTTAATTATAATATTGGAATAATAAAATTAAGGCAGTTATTTGAAAAACTGAGCAAGGAAGAAAGCAGGGAAACTCTGGGGAATTTCCTCAAGATGTTTTCTTTATTTTGTCCGCATCTGTCTGAGGAATTATGGGAGAAGATTGGAAATAAGAATGTGATATCTTCAGAGAAATGGCCTGTTGCAAATCCTAAAAAAATTAATGAGAAGTTTGAAAAGGAAGAGCAGTACATTGAGAAAGTGAAAGAGGATATAATCAATATTAAAAAAATAGTTGGAAAAGAACCAAGGGGGTTGTATATTTATTCCATACCTCCTGAGAAAAAATTGTTAGAGGAAAACAGGGAAGTGTTTGAAAAATTATTGGGTGTAAAAACCGAGATTTATGCTGTGAATGACAAGAGCGTAAACGACCCCGAGGGAAAAGCCAAGAAGGCAAAACCAGGAAGACCGGCTATTTTGGTGCAGTAGATGGAAATTAAAATAAATGGAGATGATGCAGGCCTTAGATTTGATAGATTCTTAAGGAAGTTATTGGTTAATGCTTCCCTGGCCTTTATATTTAAAGGCATAAGAAAGGGTGTTTTTCTTGTTAACAGCAAAAAAGCAAAGCAGGATTATAGGCTTAAGCAAAATGATTTTGTTGAATTAAATATTGATGATTCTGAGTTTAAAAAGCTGATAAGCAAGGAAGTAAAAAGATATGAAGTAAACAGGCCAAGATTTAAAATATTATATGAAGATTCTGATTTATTGATAGTTGACAAGCCAGCTTTTTTAGCTTCCCATTCAGGAACTTCTGAAATGCATGACAATTTAATGGATGAAGCCAGGTTTTACCTGAAAGACAAGGAGAACAAAAGCTCACTTGCAAACAGGATTGACAAGGAGACATCAGGAATTGTATTAATAGCTAAAAACAAAACTGCTTTGAGAAAATTAAATGATGACATAAAAAACAGAAAAGTGAAGAAATATTATCTGGCGCTTGTTTCAGGAAGATTAGACAAAAACGCTGGCACTTTATCTTCTAACCTAAAAAGATTTGATAAAAACTTTGAAACCAAAGTTCAAGTTTCAGATGAAGAAGATTCAAAATATGCCGAAACAAAATATCATACTGTTAAGGAATTCAAGGAATGTACCCTGCTTGAGCTGGAGTTAGTAACTGGAAGAATGCATCAGATTAGAGTCCAACTGGCGTCAATAGGGCATCCAGTAATTGGAGATAAAGATTATGGCAAGGAAGATAAAAGGTTAAAAAGACAGTTTTTGCATGCCTACAAGGTTGTTTTTAATCACCCCATTACCGGGAGAAGACTGGAAATAAAATCAGAATTGCCTTCTGATCTAAGAGCTAAGCTGGAAAACAGATAATTTTATATAGAATTCTGGGCTCTTATTTACTGAGAGGTGAGCCATGGGCAAAGCCGAGGATAGTGTTGCACTTACTG
>CAYIQA010000073.1:0-2753 GCA_964365475.1 Candidatus Woesearchaeota archaeon
TGCTATCACCAAAAAGGCAATCAAGCTTCTCAATTTTGCGAACCCCCCGTTCTGCTAAGATCAAAACTCATTTATAAATGTTGCTATTTTAAAGTGGTATCCAGATAAAAAAGTTAATTAAATAAAGAGATTTGCAGAAAATAAAGTTGATTACCTTATTCTCAAGGTTTCCAGGTTTTTTGGTGCAGAAGTCTCGATCCTGTGGAGCTTGTGTATTGAAGATGCCAAGTCCAGGCATCTTGAGGCCTCCCCATGGTTGACAATGACCCTTTTTGGCCTCGGGTTTACATTGTAAATATATTTCATCAGCTCAGACCTGCCAGCGTGGCCTGACAGGCTATCTTCAACATGAACCTTCATCTTTACCTGGAGATGCTCTGGCTTGCCGCCGTCTGTGAACAGAACATCTCTTTCCCCTTCCTGGACTCTTCTTCCCAGTGTGCCCTCTCCCATGTAGCTGCAGAAGATCAATGCATTCTTTGGGTTGTCGCATAACCTCTTGAAGTACTCGACTGACGGGCCGCCAGTAAGCATGCCAGAGGTCGCTATTATTATGCAAGGGCCTTCCTCGTTAATAACAAAGTCCTGCTCTTTTCTGCTCCCGACTTTTTTCAGCCTCTTGCTTAAGAAAGGGTTCTGGTCATCGTGGAAAATTGCCTTTCTTATGTTCCTGTTAAGGAAGTCAGGGTATGCTGTGTGAATTGCAGTCACGTCCCATACCATGCCCTGGGCGTATATTGGAACTTCTGGAAGCCTGCCTGTTCTTATTGCATCCTCAACAATTAATATGACTTCTTGTGCTCTTCCCACACCCAAAACAGGGATCAGGACCTTGCCGCCATTTTCAACGCGCTCCTTAATTTCCTGGATCACGCGGTCTTCTGCCTCTTTTCTCGGCTTGAGGACATTGTCCCTGCCGCCGTAAGTGCTTTCTATCATCAGGGTTTCAAGCCTTGGGAACTTTGTATCTGCAGGCTCGAGCAGTCTTGTTCTTATAACCTTGAGGTCGCCAGAATACACCAGGTTGTGAAGTCCGTTGCCAACATGAAGATGAACCAGACTGCTTCCCAGAATGTGGCCTGCGTTGTAAAGGGTTATCCTGATGTCTGGAGTTATGTCAGAAACTTCGCCATAGTCAAGGCAGATTGTGTGCTTGACCATTTCTTTTACATCAGAAACATCGAAAATGCCCTTCTTTGCCTGCTTGAATGCAACACCTATAAAGTCAAGCGCCAGCAAGGCAGAGATGTCCCTTGTGGGGGCTGTCATGTAGGTCGGCCCCCTGTATCCCATCTTGTAAAGAAAAGGCAGAGCGCCAACATGATCCAAGTGGGCATGAGAGATTATAACAGCATCAAGATCCTCAAGCTTAAACTCTGGGGCATTAAGGTAAGGATATGCGTCCGCGCCAGATGCAGCAACATTAATGCCGCAGTCAAGCAGAACCCTTGATTCCGGAGTCTGCAAAAACAAGCAGCTTCTTCCCACCTGCCTGCCCCCTCCCAGGTAAGTTAATCTTATCCATTCATCGCGCTTGCCCCTCAGCCAGCCATCGTAAATCCTGTGGCCGACCTTGTCCAGGAATTTTCTCCTGTAGTCAGAGTTCTGGTAGAGAACTGCCCTTATATTCTCAATTATCTTGCTTCTTAATGCAGGCATTCTCCTGACAACTGGAACCCACAGGCACTGCTTTCTTATTTCCCTGAGAAGCTCGCCTTCTTTTCCTATTGCCAGGCCAGGCTTGTCTGCCTCTACAATAACTCTTGACCTCTGGGGATCAAACAAGACATTGCCTACTTTGGCCTCTTCAGGAATTATCTTCTTTATTTTCTCTTCTGCCTTCTCCATGTCCATTGTGATGGAGGGATCTGGCCTGAGCTCAACCCTTTTCTTGATGGAGTCAACTATGTTTTTTATTACTCCGTTGTTGTCAAGGAAGAAATCCTTGTCCTTTGTGTAAAGGATTATGTTGGCCCCTTCAAAGCTTGTGTCGCTGATCTTTTTTGGATCAGGCACTATCTTCAGAATTTCATCTATTATGCTTGCCATTTTGCTTTTCAAGAATATTTTTGATTGAGAAATTAAACTGTTATTGTTGTGTCAATCTTCCTAGTAAAGACCTGCTTGACACCGTCCTTTGTTACTGTGAAAACATCAATGCCTTCGCCGCTTGCTGTGTCCCTTTGTATTGAGGCACTAATCGCCTTAACAGCCAGCTTGACACCCTCATTAATATTAGTATCTTTCTTGTAAAGGCTGTCAAGAACAGCCATTGCTATTTCTGATCCTGAGCCGTCTGCCATGTAGTCTGCTATTTCCATTACTGCGCCGTCTGGACTCAGCTCATACAGGTGATGACCTGCCTTGTCATAGCCTCCAAGAAGGAATGCTGTTATTGAGATTATTGTGCTGAACTGCCTTATGTTCTGGTATAGTATGGTGCCAAGAAGGTTTGCAACCTCTTTTACAGAAGGCTCCTTAAGAGTCCTTATCCTTTTTAATGTGGTTTCTGCCCTTATAAGCTTGACAACAAGCTGGATGTCTGAAACATTGCCTGCTGTTGTGACTGCTATATTGTCTGTTATTTTTATGACCTTAAGAACATCCTTGTTCAGCACCCTTAGAGGAATGCCGCCGCCAGTTGCTCTCTTGTCTGCAGCCAATATAATGCCTTCCTTGCAAACAATTCCAACTGTTGTTGTTCCTGTCTTGATTTTAGCTTCAACCATTGATTGTTCACCAGAATTACTTAA
>CAYIQA010000074.1:0-2729 GCA_964365475.1 Candidatus Woesearchaeota archaeon
TTCCGCCAAGAAGCTCGTTCAGATTTTTGCTTCCAGTAGTAATATAATTTATGCTTTTTCTTCTCTCTGCAAACTCTAAGCCGTCTGTAAACCCTAAATCAAGCATTTTTCTGGCTGCCTGTATCGCTTTTCTTGCAACAGCCGGGCTTATTCCCGCAGTATCCCCCAGTTCATTGGGACTCATCACAGCAAGAGTCATCAAATCATATACTCCTGCAGATTCAAGTTTTGAAGAAACAGCGGGACCTATTCCGGGCAAATCAGTAAGCTTTGGTTCCTTGCTCTCAGGAGCAGGTTCTTTCTCATCACTTTTTACCATAAGATTTCAATATCGTGCCTGTTTATAAAGATTTTTTGCCTGTGTGATATATATTGCGTTTGCTCGTGTTTGGCTATGCTTAGACGAACACTTTTCCCCTAAATTCACTATTAGCAAAATTAATGAGTTTAATTATCAATAATATCGCTATTTTTTCCTGTCAAATCTTCTGGAATTCTGTACTCTTCCCATCTCACCTTCTTCTTTTCTACCGCGTCTTTAAGGCTTTTCTCAACAGGCGAATTTCTTGCCTTGCCGCTTTTGACCTCTACAAACACCACCTCATCTATCTTCCTGTTGTCCATTCCCCTAAAAACCAACAGGTCAATAGGTTTTCCTATAAATCTGCATTCTGTTGGCAGATATTTAAAGTCAGGAAGAAAAGGAGCAAGTTGTTCTGAGAATTGCCCTCCCAAAACAGCTCTTGACTTCGCGATTGCCTCGCGTCTATGTTCAGGGAGCTCATTTTCCCAATATCTATCTCTTCTGAAGACCCCTATCCAATGTCCAATCCAAAAAGCTGCAATTAATAAGATGAGAATTAATATTATTGTTACCGTATCCATCTTAGATTTATACCTCTTCTCTTAATATACTTTAGTCAATCTTGCCTGTCAAGATTCTTCAGTACTTCCTCAATATCTGTTTCCTTTGCGCTTTCAATTATGAATTCGGGAGTGTTAAAAAATTTATTCAATCTTACATCACCTGAAAAAATCATTTCCTTGCCAAGAAGTTCTTCTTTGTTGTGCGCTATTCCCTGCAACGTGTCATGAAACATTACTGCCTTTATGGTCTCTGTTCCATCATCAATAACCATATTCATCAGGCTTCTCTTTTCAGGAGAAACCTTTCCATGCTCCGCGCACATATACTGTTCTCCTTCAAGAACCGCTTTCTTTCTGCATTCAGGACATACATTGAATTCCTTCAGCTCAAAAACTTGAACTATAAATGCTCTCGTGCTTGCATTATCTGAAAGCTTGAATTCAGATATTTCTTTTTCTTTAAATGCCTTGTCCCGCTTAACTTCATTCAATGTCTCTTTGCTTAACTTCAGCTCAGAGAAGCTTCCAAGATGAAGTTCATTTCCTCTTATGGTTGCATTTGCAATTTCCACGGTTTTTTCCTCTCCTATCTCCCCTTTTTCTATCAAATCAATATGATTGGTGTCCCAGAGAACAACCTTGATGTTGGATGTTTCATCAGCTACTATCATATTGGCGACCTTTCCCTCTTTTCCATTTTTTGAAAATGTTCTTGCGGGGAATACCTTTATTATTTTTGCAACAATGTTTGCCTTTCTCATTCCAGATATGAGTTCATCAATTTTTATTTTCTCCTTATCAAAAGAAATTCCAAGCTCGGCTGCAACAACCTGCGCAGCCCCTTCTTTGCTTATCAACCCGGAAAGCTTTGCCCTCTTTGCCTCTATTCTCCTCTCAATCTCCTCCTTCTCAAGTCCGGATGTCTTTGAGATTTTGTCAATAAGTTTTTCGTAGCTGACTTCTACCATTAACAAAAAGAACTCTCTTTGTTTATAAGTATTTTGCTAATATAAAAACAATGTTAAGATAATTGCAAAATATTTGTCAAAATAAAACCAATAATCAAATAATTAAAAATAATCTCAATAAAGGAGGGATAAATATAATCTACTGAAAATTTAGTTTATTATTAGCACTTCCATGGTTTCAAAAAGTCTTTTAAACCCTCTTAAATAAGATAAAATATGGGAATAGCAGCTGTAAAAATAAAGATAATGCCTTCTTCGCCAACAGTTAATACTAAAAAGATTGGAGAAAAGGCCAAGGAACTGATTGAATCCACTGGCGGAAAAAACTGCACGATAAGCGAGGAACCAATAGCCTTCGGGTTAAATGCCATCATCACCTTTTTTGCATGGCCAGAGGAAAAGGAGCTTGAAAAGCTTGAGGAAAAACTAAGTAAGATTAAGGATGTCAATTCAGTTCAGGTTATTGATATGCGTAGGGCGTTTGGTTAATCCATAATAGAGATATATTTGTTAAAGTATAGAAAGCATCTGCTAACCTTTTTTCGCAAAGAACCCATAACCAAGAGCTAGTAATCCTACGCCGAGTAATAGTCCATCCACAAAACCATCATGGAGAACATCAAAATATCCTATCGCAATTGAAGCCAATCCTATAATCAAAAACCACCAATTCATTCTAATCCAACTTCTTTAAAGTTTAAAAAGTTCTCTTTGCTGAATAATCCATGTTATCAGAAGAGCAGGCATCGGCATTGAAAAGACAATTGCAGCAGCATATTGAAAAAAGCTTTCCGGAAGACAAAAAGGAGTATGCAAGGGAGCAGATTGAACATATGAATTCAAAAGAGCTCGAAAATTTTCTTTCAAAAAACAATCTCGTGGCAGGGCAGGACA
>CAYIQA010000075.1:0-2688 GCA_964365475.1 Candidatus Woesearchaeota archaeon
TGCTCTTCAGGGCTTGGTTCTCTTATTCCGAACAATGGTCTTGATGTCATCTTGCTCCATTTGACCTCTCATTAAATTCATTAGCAATATGCATTGCCATAGTTATGGCCCATGGCTTGTCTACATCTCCAAGTCTTTCTATAGATCTTTTTGCAATATCCCTAATCTGCTCCTCACTTAATCTTACATCAGCCAGTTCTCCAGTTCTTACTGCGCCTAATGCAGATGCATACCACCCTTGTGCATCGCTGTCACGCATTTCAGCATAGTCTGTTTCTATCTTGTCCTTTATTAAGTGATCTATGAATGAAATCCTGTCATTTGCATGCCTTGGATCTTTCTGCAATGAAGTCCTGGTAGGCTGCACCTTGTGCCACAATAGGTAAGGCAGGACCTTCTTCAGATCTGAAAGCTCTACCTTGTCCTTGCCTGTGAACCAGGCAAAAGCTCTTGCATATCTGTCCATTGCTTTTACAGCCCTTACGCTGAGCTCATTAATAGTATGTGTGAAGGGCGAGTCAGTAAAGTGGCCTGGTGGTGCGTTGTCCTGGTTAACCTGCCATGCATTTCCTTTTGTTGCCCTGCTAAGCTCCGGGCTTGCCGCCTCTGAAAATCTCAGAGAGCTGTAGACAAAGTCAGCAAATGGGCTTACAACAGGCATGTTGCCCTTATCATCAGTCTCCTCAGGAATAGTTTTTATCTGCTGCCTGATCTTGTCAAAGTCCAGTTTGAGACCTGCTGGTATCTCAAGCAATTTTTCAAGGTCGCCGTTAAGCTTTTCATCTCCCCTCGCCCTTATCCTCTGCAGATCCCATGGCTGCGGGCTTGTTGTCATGACAGCAACATCAAACCTGTCTAGGAAAGGCGGTGTAAGCTGGAATGTACCTTCATCAGCATAGTTTGCTGTGACATAAAGAGGGCCAGGCGCGGCTTTTAAAAGCTCCCCGCCATAAACTGCCCTGCCTGAATCAACAAGCCTCATTATTATGCTTAACACATCTGCAGGCGTCCTGTTTCCCTCGTCCAGGACCTTCACAGGGCACTGCAAAAATCTGGCTGGGATAACCACCTTCTCCCCCTTGCCCACTAGTCTAGGAATGTCATAAGAAGCAACCATCTTCTCTTCAGTAAGCTGCGGATGGCCCTGGATTTCAGCCGCCAATATTTCTTCCAAGGGAGTTCCTGTAAAGAAATGGCCTGCATATTCAACACCAGTTGTCTTACCTATACCAGGAGCACCAGTAACGAGCATAGTGCCATGATTAAGAAGGGATGTCAATGCTGAAAACAAAAGCGGGCTTGAATATGCCCTGCTTCCATTATTAACCAAAGGGACCTTGTAGGCTGTTCCAAAAGGAACTTCCTCAGAACCATGGGTAAACAAGTCATGGTTTGTATTCACATAAAGCCCTCTTTCTCCGATAAGATTGTAAAGTTTTTTTACTTTCTGCTGCTCAGTTAACTCTTTCATCTTCAACCCCCTTTAAGATGCTCATCTTTATCTCCACAATGGTCTTTGGTTTCAGGACCTGCTGCAGGAAGCTGGGAATGACTATTACAGCCTGGCTTCCGTGCTTCGCAATCCTCTTTGTTATTGTAAATGTTTTTGTCATCTTTTATGTATAAAATGTTACTATTTAGTAGTATATAAGCTTTATGAATCTATAGTTACTATAAGGTGATTACTATATTAAGCATTTTGGACAAAACAAAAGAACAATTTCTGTGTTAGAAACCTTTTTAAAGCCAAATCTGAAAGTTAGAATAAAATGTCAGCTTACGATGTAGACCCTGCAAAGCTCATTGAAAAAGCGGCTTTGGAGCTTCAGAAGGTCATTAAGATGCCTGACTGGGCCTCTTATGCCAAGACAGGACACGGCAAGGAAAGACCTCCAGAAAACAAAGAGTGGTGGTATACAAGGGCTGCTGCTATTCTGAGAAAAACCTATCTTGGCGGCCCAATAGGGACTAATAAGCTTGCAGTCAAGTTTGGCAGCAAGAAAAACAGGGGGGTAAAACCAGAGAGGTTTGTGAGGTCATCAAGAAAATTAATAAGGGTTATACTTCAGCAGCTTGAGAAAGAAGGCCTTGTCAAGCAGGTTCAGAAGGGTGTTCATAAGGGAAGAGAGATAACACCAAAAGGTAGGGGATTCCTTGACAAGATAAGCAACGCAATAAAATGAATGAAAATGATGCTGAGCAAAGGAAGCAGGAAGAACTTCAAAAGCAGATAGACACAGTAAAAATATTTGCTAAACAGTATTTAACAAGAGAGGCAATATCAAGGCTCGGAAACCTGGAGGCTGCACATCCTGATCTTGCGCTGAAAGCAGCAGTATTAATATCAAGGGCTGCTCAAACAGGGTCAATAAAGGAAAAAATAACAGACGAGCAGTTCAAGGAAATATTGAAACAAATTCAAGATCCGAAGAAAGAAACGAAAATAAGGAGGATATAATGGCGCGATATAAGAGACCTGCCCGCAAGCAGCGTTTGGCAAAGAAGGGAAGGCAAACTAAGTGGGCTCCTTTCTGGACAGTTCCAAAAATATACGGGAAGGGGCGAAGAGTACATCCAGGCAGGCACACTCATGTTAAAAGAAACTGGAAAAGAACAAAAACCAAGGTCTGAATATGGAAAGAATTTACACAATACCTTTAAGGAAGGAATCGCAGAAAGCCCCTATTT
>CAYIQA010000076.1:0-2664 GCA_964365475.1 Candidatus Woesearchaeota archaeon
TATTCTCCTTGACCTTGCCCTTGTAGTGCAGGGCTATTGTTGCAGTGTAGAATCCTGAAGAGTGCCCTTTAGTATCCCAGAATGCCTCCAATGTTGTAGTGCTTAATGGCGCTATCTTTGTGGTTGCTGACTTGCCCTCTGATATAATCTTGCCTGTGCTGTCCTGTATCTTGAGGTCTGCATAAAGATCATCTATGAGCTCGCTCCACTCGCTCTCAACAGAGATTTCAAACTTGGCAACCTGGCCAAGCTCAAAGTTCCTCACCCTCACGTCCTTTATCTTGACATTGGGCGTTCCCAAAGTGAAGGTCCTTTCATAGCTGTCAAACTTTCCATCATACTCAAGAACTATTATTGCATAATACAATCCATGGGTTATATTCCCTGTTTCCCACTCTGCAACCAGTTCCTTCCATTCCTTTGGCTCTATTGAAGATGAAGTTGTAAAGAGCTTTGCTATCTGCCTGCCGTCTTCTCCCTGTATCTCAATTGTTGCCTTCGCCTCCTTGATGGCCTCAGAGCCCAGGTTGAATACAGGCACTATAAATCTAACAAGATCTTCGCTTTCAGCTACCTCAAACCTGAAGTTCACATGCTTGCCTGGGAACTGCACCCTGACAATAAGCTGGGAAACCACGGCTGCAGTAGCGCCAACATAAGTTCCTTCCTGCCCGACATCAGGGGCGAGCTCCCTTGCAATTATTGAAACCTGGTGATCACCAGGCTTTCCCAGCGACTGTGGCAATGAAACCCTGTAAGTAAATTCCTTGCTCTCCTCGCCAGCCTTAAATTCAGCAAAGTCCGCGCTTAGCTCGACAAATTCCTCCAGCTTGTCATCCCCCTCCACTTTCAGCACCACTTTCATGTCCTTGTGCTCGTTGTTTATTACAGTGAACTTGACAACCTCCTCTAAACCAGGCTCAAAGTTGATTATCTTCCTGCCTGGACTGATGCCTATTGCATCTGCATCCTGGGCTAAAACAGATGCAACTAGGAAAAATGCAAGCATCCACAATAATGTTTTATATATTTTATTCTTCATTTTTTTCTCTTGCCAACACAATTCCCTCCTTAATTTCAAGATCAATTCTTCTGCCGACATCCAGCACTGCAGAACCTGTGATCAGGCTGCCCCTCCTGATTTCAATATCAACACCCACATTGCCGGCATTCTCAACGCTTGTAGTCCCATTTTTTGTCTTGGCATTGATTGCAACCTCGCTTGCAATAGTGAAATTCCCAACCCTGCTTATCCCAGATGATCTCCAGTAGTAAATTCCAGGCTCAAGATAGGCAACATAAGGCCTGATCAAAACAAGGGGTGAAGTGAACCCAATATTGTCATCAACGAAAACATGCCTAGACAGACCAATTTTCTGGAATTGTATTCTTGTGTCTGTAATCTGCGCTGAGTCGCCTGGGTAGACAAGCACATCAGTAAAAGATGCAAGAGCTGCGCAGAGCACTACAGCGCTCCAGATTTTCACCCTGTCCATTTTCCCTCCATGTTTTTCATGTTGTTTTCCATGAACATGAACCAAGGCAGAGCAGGGAGCAGGGGGCTCACAAAACCTAGAATGCTTCTGCCTTGGATTCTCTCAACTCTTTTTGGATAGTTGAGTATGAGATGACAATCAAAAGGCTTATATACCAACACAATACACACATGATACACTAAATATTGTGGAGGTAACAAAATGCCAAACATAACCATCTCAGTACCAGAGGACCTGAAAAGAGAGCTGGACCAGCTTCCGGAGATTAACTGGTCTGAAATTCTCAGAGAGATGCTTAGGGAGAAAGTCAAGAGGCTGGAAATTCTCAAGAAGCTGGATAAAATGCTTGAGAACTCAGAGCTGACTGAAGAAGACTGCTTGCGCCTTGGTGAGAGGGCAAAAACCAAGATGTGGAAAAGATACAAGGCAAAAGGCTGGTGAATAATGGAACTTGTTGTTGATACCAACATTTTATTCTCTTTCTTTAGAGACAACCCAGTGAGATCCCTGATTCTAAGCTCCAAATTTCTCAATCTAAGGCTTTTTACACCAGAATATGCTCTTGAAGAGCTCAATGCTAATGAATTGGATCTTATGAAGTATTCAAAGCTCTCTGCTGAACAACTTGAATCAGTAACACAATTAATGAAAATGTTTATTGAGGTAAAACCGGAAAGTTTTTTCAGGGAATTCAAAGCAGAAGCCAGACTGGCTTCTCCAGACCCCAAAGATATTCCGTTCTTTGCTTTGGCATTAAAGCTTAACTCTGCCATCTGGTCAAATGAGCCCAGACTAAAGAAACAATCATCAATCAAAGTTTTTAATACTAAAGAAGTTCGTGAATTTCTCAAGCTTTCAGGACAATAAATTCTAGCCACTCTTTCAATTACCAAAATCTCCTTTTGTATATCCTTCTTGATTTCCATCTTAGTCCACCCTCAGGTAATATCCGGTAATTGTAAGGTTAGATGACCTGTCTCCTGGAGGCTCATCAGGAGGCACCTCAATCAAAATGTCAATTTCAGCAGTCCTGTTGACCTCTGAGAAATTAAATCTTGAAATCGTTGTTGTGTTTGTTGAGGATGCAGGGACATTTGTGAAGGTTGTTACAGAGTCTGCGTAACTGAATGCCCCCTGCTGCTGCGATATGTTGTCTGCCTTGTACTGA
>CAYIQA010000077.1:0-2637 GCA_964365475.1 Candidatus Woesearchaeota archaeon
CAAATAATAACTGTGCGAATTGCATAAATAACTGCTAAGAAAGCTCCTAAAGTCAATCCAATTGTAAGAGGTTTAAGCTTTGCCATTTTTACCCCATATACCCAGGCTTCTCATCAAGCATCTGCTTTGCCCTTGCAGCTGTGAAATGCTCCTGCAATTCTTCATAAGCTCTTTCAACATCTTTTGTAACGCTCGGCCTTACCTTTTCAAGAGCTTTCTCAAAGTGTTTTTTGTAAATATCTCTCGAATTTATATCTTCCCTCAAGGCAAGAATTGCAGCTTCCCTGCAAACAGATTCTATATCAGCTCCTACATAGCCATCTGTTTTTTTTGCCAAAGCCCTTAAAAAGTCATCCCTGCTCTTTATATCTTCCTTATCAAACAATTTCTCCTCATTCTCAAATTCCATACTTGTGGCTTCGCCTTTTCCAATTGTCTTTGCTGCAATCATCCTCTTTTTTATAGGCTGCTGTTCTATGCTAATCGGCATTCCTTTTGTATGAACCTTGAAAATCTCAAGCCTTGTATTCTCGTCTGGAACATGAGTCAAAATCATCCTGTCAAACCTTCCAGGCCTCAGCAAAGCCGTATCTACAATATCAGGCCTGTTTGTGGCTGCAATCACAACTACATCATGCAAGTCTTCCAAGCCATCAATCTCTGTCAATAACTGGTTTACAACTCTCTCGCTCACATGGCTGTCTGAGCTTAAGCCCCTTCTAGGAGCTAATGCATCAACCTCGTCAAAGAATATAATGCACGGGCTTACCTGTCTGGCTTTCTTGAAGACTTCCCTAACAGCTTTCTCGCTTTCGCCAACCCATTTTGAAAGTAATTCAGGACCTTTTACTAAGATAAAGTTGGCTTCACTTTCATTTGCAACAGCCTTTGCCAATAATGTCTTTCCAGTTCCAGGTGCTCCAAAAAGCAATATTCCCCTAGGCGGCCTTACTCCAAGCCTTTTGAAAGCTTCAGGATGCTTTAATGGCCATTCAACAGCTTCTATCAATTCCTGCTTCACATTTGCCAAGCCGCCAATGTCATTCCACTTAACATTCGGAATCTCAACAAGGACTTCTCTAAGAGCAGATGGCCTTACAACCTTTAATGATTCTTTGAAATCTTGCTGCTTGATAACCAGTTTTTCAAGCAGTTCTTTTGGCAACGGCTCGTCTTCCTTTAACTTTATGTCAGGAAGCACATTACGCAGCACAATCATGGCAGCCTCTTTGGCCAGCGAAGCGATGTCTGCTCCAACAAAGCCATGCGTTACTTCAGCTAATTCCTTAAGAGAAACAACTTTTGCATCATTGCTTACTCTATCCATGTATTTTTTTAATTTTGATATGTCTATTTTCTTGAACAAGTCATTTTTTTCAGGATTTTCAACAAGGTACTTGTTTATTGTTCTTTCAAGGTTTCTTGAATTGGCATCTTTGTATCTTAATAAATTAAGAATTGCTTCCTTGTACTCCTGCTCAAAGTCGCTATCCTTGACAATATTCTCTTTTGTGTACATAGGCATGTTTCTCGTGTGAATCTTGAGAATGTTCAATCTTCCTTCCTTGCCCGGTACTCCTATTTCAATTTCCCTGTCAAATCTTCCTGGCCTTCTCAATGCAGGGTCAAGTATGTTCGGAACATTTGTTGCTGCAATGACAACAACCTTGCCTCTTGACTGCAAGCCGTCCATCAAGGCAAGCAATTGCGCAACAACCCTTCTCTCAACCTCTCCCCTTGTTTCTTCCCTCTTTGAGGCGATTGCATCAATCTCGTCAATAAAGATGATTGAAGGCGCGTTCTTCTCGGCTTCTTCAAACTTTTTCCTAAGGTTCTCCTCGCTCTGTCCATAATATTTCGACATTATCTCCGGGCCGTTAATCAAGATAAAATGCGAGTTTGTCTCGTTTGCAACAGCTTTTGCAAGCAATGTCTTTCCTGTGCCAGGAGGCCCATGCAGCAAAACTCCTTTTGGCGCTTCTATACCCAATCTTTCAAATATCTCAGGATGCTTTAATGGCAGTTCTACCATTTCCCTTACTTTTTTTACCTCATCTTCCAAGCCGCCAACATCTTCATAAGTAATATCAGGAACCCTCTCTTCCTCAATTTCAACAGCTTCTGACCTGAACTCAATCTCTGTTTGATCCAGGATAATGACTGGTTGCTTTGGGTTTGTGTCAACAACAACAAATTTTATGTCTCCAAATCCGATTCCCATCATGCTCTCATCCAAAATGCTGAAAATATCTTCGTCAAAGAACGGGTTGTTCATCATTGTTGTTTTTCTCCTTCTTGCTCCCCCCAAGCTTACTATGTCGCCTCTTACAACAGCCCTTCCAAGCAAGCCCTGCTTGAAGATTTCAGGAGAAGCTCTTATGACAATGCCCTTTCTTGCAGGCGCAATAACAACCTTTTTTGCCTCTTTTACAAGCGCTTTTCTTATTCTTACTATCTCCCCAATTCCTGTTTTAGAATTCTTTCTTATTATTCCGTCCATCCTTATGATGTTTAACCCGATATCGCCAGGGTATGATCTATCTGCAATGGCAACAGTCTTTCTCTCGCCTTCAATTTCAACTATGTCGCCTGGCTTGATATCTACTTCGCTTAAGTAACCAGAGTCAATTCTAACTA
>CAYIQA010000078.1:0-2632 GCA_964365475.1 Candidatus Woesearchaeota archaeon
ATTGTGGTTGTGGTGATAGTAGGTTACTTCATAGTAAGAAGGAAGCAATAACTTTCCTTTCTTTTTCTTTTAATTGTCTTGTTATCAAGCTAGAATAATCTACGCCGCGACCCGGACTTTCAGAGTTTCTTTCCCGAGGCTTTCTTCTCAAGAAAGGCTCATTTGAACCGGGATGCCCTTGCGGGCCTGGCTTGCTTTTTCCCGAGGCTTTCTTCTCAAAAGGCTCAAGGGTTCGACTCAAGGCCAGTGCAATACCAGATTATGCGATCGCGGCCTGCAAAGAAGAAGCGAGATTTTTCTTTATAAATTTACCTGAACAAGCTTAAACAAATATTGGTATTCCATTCTTTACTCTATACTTGGTCCTGCAGGAATTGCATACTAAAGAATTCTTCAGCTCTTTCAGCCCGGACTTGCATTTCGGGCATGCCAGTATGTTCATAAGTTCTTTGTCTATCATTTGACAACCCCCAGCAATATCAAATCAAACCTTTCTGCGACCTTTATTAGGTTATCCTCGCTTGAGGTTTCAAGAACTACACACTCATTCCTTTTATATATTTTATCTTCATTCCCAACTTCAAACAATATGACAGCATCTTCCCCATTTGCATCACTACATGTCTTAACAATATACTTTCCTACAGCCTCTGTAAAAGTCCCTGTTGTGTTAATCCCCCACAGTTCAGGATCAGCCAAGAACTGCTTTATTGTAGTGTAGGTTATGACAGAAATCCCAGTTGAGTTCTTGTCCATAGACACATACGCATTTTTCTTCCCGATAACAAGTTCCTTTACAGAAGGGTCGTAAGTTATATAGTCAAGATCCTTTGGATTGTTTCTCAGCTCGGCATAAAAGGGAACCTGGGCGTTGTTTACATATATTGGAAATCTGTATCTTATCAGACCGTTAGCATTTACCCTGCTGAAATCCACACCATTGTAGGCAAAGTTTGATTCTTTTATTAAACTAATTTCTCTGTATATAAACATCCCCCCAAGGACAAGGATTGCCACAAGGAAAAACAAGAATACTCTCTTAACGCTTTTTTCCTGCTTTTTCTTCATCTTATTTTGGCCCTTTATCAGGCCTGAACAGCAACATATATAAAACTTCCTTCCAGTATTTATTTCATGATTAGTTTGTGCATGATTGTGAAGAACGAAGAGATGTTTTTGGGAACATGCCTGGAGTCTGTTAAGGACATTGTGTCAGAGATAATAATAGTTGACACAGGCAGCACAGACAAGACTTTGGAAATAGCCTCAAAATTCAATGCCAGAATATTCCATCTTGATTGGAAAAATGACTTCAGTGCTGCGAGGAACTTCAGCCTTGACAAGGCAACCCAGCCCTGGATTCTGGTTCTTGATGCTGACGAGGTCCTAGAGAAAAGTTCCCATAGCCCAATAAGGGAATTTATCCAGAAGCAGGAGTTTTTAGCATATTCATTCATGCAGATAACTTATACTAATAATGAAGATACAGAAAATTTTGTTCCAATAACCCAGGATTACCTGAACAAAGGATTCAAAGGCTATGTCATATGCAAGATAGTAAGGCTTTTCAAAAACGACAAGGACTTCAGGTTTGTAGGCCCTGTTCATGAATATATAGAGGATTCAATACTTGAGAAAGGACCTATAGGCATAACAAACATTCCAATACACCATTACCAGGAGTTGAAAGGCCCGGATTTCTTCAGAAAGAAACAGCTTGACTACCTGAAGATATATGAGGAAAACCTAGCCAGTTATCCAAACAAAGCCAGGGCTTACAGGCACCTCGGCAACCTTTACTACACATTTCTGCAGGACTATGACAAGGCAGTTGAATACTTTTACAAGTCCATTGAGCTCAAGCAGGATGACAGGTCTTACCTTGGGCTGGGGTGGTGCTATCTCAAGCAAAACAAGCTTAGCGAAGCAGAGGAGGCTTTCAAAAAAGGCCTTGAAGTCAACAGAAGAAACCCGACTTTATGGGCAAGTAGGGGCAAGCTCTATATACTAATGAGGAAGCCAAAAGCTGCATTAACCTGCTTCCAGAACGTCCTGAAACTGGGAAACAATCCCCAAGTAGAAAACATGGTCAGGGACTTAAAAGAAAAACTAGGGGTTTAATCCAAGCATATTAAATAAAAGCCCTTCCATGTATTTCTGGGTGTTGTCAGGCTCTAGATTTATGCTAAGGCAATTATTAATGTAGGTTATCCTTGTTTCTTTTGTTCCTTCCACGCTTATGACTTTGGAAGAGGCGGTTGCATCATCGCAGTTCTTTATAGGTGCATTAGAGCACTTCTCATGGTCCTTGCTGCAGGCAGTTATTACCGGGGCAGCTATAAAAGGGATTATTCCCGAAGTTAGAATGTTCACAATGTTTCCAATCTCCTCTTCAGGATTTACGCTTAAATAGACCTTTTCAGCGCTGTTAAAGTCATTAAATGTAACTAATGGTATCTTGAGGGTGCTTAGCTCTTCAGGAGCATAACTAAAAATAAACGTGGACTGGCCCATTTTTACCGCCCAGCTGCCACCGCCGCTGCTTACATACTTAAAGCCCTTGAATTCCTTTACCTCAGTATCATCATTAACACCGCCGATTATAATCCCAAATACGCTGATTATCATAATT
>CAYIQA010000079.1:0-2587 GCA_964365475.1 Candidatus Woesearchaeota archaeon
CAAGCAGCAAAAATTATTTCTGCAATAGTAGGTATTTCCATGTTGTTTGTAGTTATTGTAAGTAAGAGAGTTAGAAACGAGATATGGGATTTTGGAAGAGGAAAAGGGCATCAAAAAATACACTATTAACTATCCTAATGCGAAGCTATTTATACTTCCGTATCTCTTTGGAGATTATCACTTGTTGTGCATCTCTGGTTTCTGCCAGAATGGTGGCTTGCTCGCCGGGAGCACTAAAATATTTATTTTCTTGCCAACCTTAATATTTTCTGACTTTATAACATTTTTTGGTATAGTCACCCATAATGAATTTCCTCTTTTTCTTGTTATTGCCTCAAATTCTATCATTTTAATCTTCACTTAATTATATATAAATAACTAATCTATATACCTTTCTATTTAAAATCCAGAAAATCTCCAGGATATCATACAAACTTTCCGGAAATTTCTGCCAAACTCTTATAAAAAGAAAGCGAGTATCTTCATTCATGAAGAAATTTATCTTGGCATTCTTGATAGTAATCGCCGGGTGCATCTCAAGAGAAATTGTAAGCGAGTCCGGGGAGTTTAGTGTTCTTTTCTGCCCTCGCGAGAACTGCATGGAGTTTGTCAAGCAGAAAATCTCAGAATCAAGTGATGTCAAATGCGCAGTTTATAATCTCAAATCAGAAGATCTAGTTAACATTCTGGAAAATAAAGATCACTCTCTTGTTGTTGACAAGCTGAACAGCTTCTCTCTGAAAGGTCTGAAATACGCAACAAACAGGAATTTCAAGAACCTGATGCACAACAAGTTCTGCATTCTTGACAGCAAGGCAGTTATCACAGGCAGCTTCAACTTCATTGAGAATAATCAAAACAACGATAATCTTGTTTACATGAAATCGGAAGCCTTGGCATCAAATTATTTGGATGAGTTTGATGAATTATCAGAGAGAAAGTTCGGCTCTGGAGATAAAGTAGGATCGCCAAAAATAATCTTAAACAACATCCAGATTGAAAACTACTTCTGCCCTGACGATGAATGTGAGCAGCACCTGATCAGCCTAATCAATTCAGCAAACTCCTCGATCTATTTCATGACGTTTGCATTCACTTCAAACAATGTAGGCGACGCAATAATAGAAAAGCACAAGAAAGGTATAAAAGTCCTTGGGATATTTGAGAGCTCCCAGTTTGGAAAATACTCAGAGGAAAAAAGGTTCAAAAAAGAGAAAATTCCCTTTTATGTCGATTCTGGAAAGCAGGAAATGCACCATAAGGTTTTCATAATAGACAACAAGACAGTCCTGACTGGCAGCTACAACCCGACAAAATCAGCCAATATCTACAATGATGAAAATATCTTGATTATCCACGATAAAAACATCGCCTCTTTATACCTTAGCGAGTTCAATTTTCTTATAGAAAGCCTTAAATCCGAATAATTTTTTATCTTGCTTATGAAAAAGGGGCATACTGAAGATCATTCTCTCTCAACAGGAGCAAGGCTCCGCGACATTATTCTTGGCGGCCAGGATGGCCTGGTAAACGTTCTTGGTGTCATACTTGCTGTTGCCTCAGCTACTCTTGACCCCAGAATTGTTATTGTTGCAGGCATAGCAGCAACCCTGGCAGAATCAATCTCAATGGCTGCAGTTGCATACACCTCTTCAAGAGCAGTTGAAAGCCACTATAAATCCCAGCTTGAGAAGGAAAAGAAAGAAATTGAGAATCTTCCAAAGGCTGAGAAAGAAGAAATTTATGAGATATTCTACAACAAAGGTTTCAGGGGAACTTTGCTAAATGCAATTGTTAGCAGAATAACCTCAAACAAAAATCTCTGGCTCAGAACAATGATGGAAGAGGAGCTTCATCTTTATCCAAGCAGGACCTCGCCTTTATACGATGCAGTTGTTGTAGGCATCTCAGCAATCATAGGTTCTTTGGTGCCTTTGGTTTCCTTCTTTTTTCTTGCAATAAATCAGGCAATTGTTTTTTCATTAATATCCTCAGTTGTTGTCCTCTTTGTTACAGGCTATATAAAAAATAAGATTACAATTGGCAGCCCTTGGAAGGGCGGCCTGGAAATGGCAGTTATAGGCATGGCAGCTGCACTTATAGGCTATGCAATAGGCTCTTTCCTGGGCGTTGCCTTGTATCTTCACTAAAAAAGTTGAAAAAGAAAAAGCTTATAAGCTAATTTCAAAAGTCTATATAGCATATATTACATATAAAAAATAGGGGAGGAGCTGAAAATGGGAAGAGCAAATAGAGACGATCAAGGCGTAGTTGAAGCAATAAGAATGGCAATGGAATCTGCCGGAGTCAAGGTAGGCTTTCCAATATCAGTTGAGACTGTTAATGAAGATGGAAAATTAGATGCAGCCTACGGAACACCCTTTAGGGGACTTGCTGGCAACGCATTTAGAACAGGTGTAGGAAGCTATGAAGTAGACAGAGTGAAAACAATAAGAGTGAACGGCCGGGGCATTATTTACGAGAGAAAGTAATTTCTCCCTTTTTTAAAGAAAACATTTTTATACTTCCTTTTTGCTATTTTTCTCAATCTAAAATAGGGTTAATGACAATGCCTAAGAAGAGCCTA
>CAYIQA010000080.1:0-2569 GCA_964365475.1 Candidatus Woesearchaeota archaeon
ACAGAAACTGGCTTGCATTCAGGGGCATAAGCAGCTTCTAAAAAGGCAAACTTTTTAAAACACTGTTTAGAAGCTACTGATATGATGGAACAGACTTTAGTTGTAATAAAGCATGACGGGGTTCTTCGCGGCCTGATAGGGGAGATAGTTGGCAGGTTTGAGAAGGTTGGCCTGAAGATAACTGCTATGAAGATGCTCTGGGCTGACGAGAAGATCGCAGAGAACCATTACCAGGTTTCTGACGAGTGGGCCAAGGGCGTTTTTGAGAAGACAAAGAAGACGTATGAGAAGGATGGCAAGAACTTTCCATTCAAGGATTTCAGGCAGTATGGCCAGATGATAAAAAACTGGAACAAGGGTTTTTTGAGAGAAGGCCCTGTTGTTGCAATGGTAATTGATGGACCGCATGCCATAGAGCTTGAAAGGAAAATGGGGGGCAGCACAGAGCCAAGGCAGGCACTTCCAGGCACAATAAGAGGCGACTTAACTTTTGATTCCTATGCTATCGCAGACAAAAGGCAGAGGCCGATAAGAAATTTGATTCATGCTTCCGGAGACAATAAAGAGGCTGAAAGGGAAATTTCTTTGTGGTTTAAAAAAGATGAAATTCATTCTTACAAGACACAGCATGACCAGCATATTTAGGCTGCTATGCGGTTATATCTGATCCTTTTATGAAGCGCATCACTGCAGTTTTTATGAGGTAAGGGTTTCTGAAGCGCCTTAGCAGTTTCAGTGGCTGCTTAAGATATCTGACGGCAGAGTAGACACAGCTTGCCCTTATCAACTCTTTTGAGAGCCTGTCAAGATATTCCTTGTTGAACTCCTCAGTCTCAATGATTATATTGCTTCCCGACAATGATGAGGCAAAGTCGTCTGGCGTCGGGTCCTTCTTTAGATACCCCTTTGCCTTTGCTTCCTCGTACATTCTTGTCCCATAGTAAGGTGTTGCCCTTAAGACTGTTGCGACAATAACATTGTACTTTCGCATTAACATCTTTGCGAAATCAACTGTCTGCCTCAACTCCTGCCTTGTCTCTCCTGGAAGGCCTATCATGAAGAAGGCCTGCAAGGGCATTCCAACATCCTTGCATATTCTTGAGACTTCAACAACATCCTTAAGGCTCATTCTCTTGTCAATAATCTCGTCAAGTACTCGCTGGCTCCCTACTTCAGGGGCTATGCACAGCCTTGTGCATCCTGCAGCCTTCATTTTTCTTATCAAAGACTCGTCCAGCTTGTCTGCTCTCACGCCATTTAACGTGTCCCACTGGAATTTCAGGCCGCGCTCAATTATTCCGTCCATGATTTTGTGGGCCCTGTTCATGTCCAATGTGAAGCTATCATCCTCAATGTGAATCTGCTCCACGCCATATTTCCTGACAAGAAGTTCTATATGGTCAAGGACATACTCTGCAGAGAAAGCCCTCCAAGGCTTTCCAGACACATAGTGAACTGCGCAAAAGCAGCAATTTTCAGGACAGCCTCTTGATGTTATTAATGAAATTGACCTTTTTGTGTCTTTCAGCCTGTAAAAGAATCCTTTCTTTGGCAGCTCAAGATAATGGTTCATGTCAATAAGATGATATGCGGGCATGGGAATCTTTTCAATGTCAAAGATCCACTGCCTCTTTTCATTTTTTATTACTTTTCCTTTATTCTTGTAGATTATTCCCTTAATGTCCTTCAATTTAATCTCGCCTCGAACCCATTTCACAAGCTCAAGAAGAGTTTCCTCGCCTTCGCCAAAGGCGCAGATGTCCAAAGTTGATTCTCTTTTCAGAACGTCATAGATTTCAGGATATATCACTGAACCGCCAACAACCACCGGAACTTTTGGGCTGATCTCCTTGACAATCTTTGAAACCCATAAAACATCATCCTGCTGGGCTATAAACTGACCGGATATGCCGACCAGATCAGGGCTAAATTTTTTTATTCTTTGCATTAAGTCTTCTGCTGTTATCCCAAA
Source organism: Candidatus Woesearchaeota archaeon (assembly GCA_964365475.1). Lineage (GTDB taxonomy): Archaea > Nanobdellota > Nanobdellia > SCGC-AAA011-G17 > DATDVL01 > CAYIQA01. Next base: position 1,973 of record CAYIQA010000080.1, read on the forward strand.
TCTTATTTTGTTATTGTCAATTCTCTGAGGAACAGCCTTTGGGTCGCCGGCACAGTCTATTACTGCAACCTTCTGCTTGTTTTTCTCAAGCCATGAAGCCAGCTGAAGAGTCCCTAAAGGAATACCTAGATCAACTAAAGCTGAAATAAAACCAGTACCATGCACCCTGGTCTTTGGCGGATTAATGAAAAGAACCTTCATCCTCTTGATTTAAAAAATATAGTATATAAGATTTATGATTTCTTAGATCAGTTTATTCCCTTCTTCGTCATAAATGTGGATTACAACCACAGGGCAGCCTTTTGCTGCTTCCATTAACTTGGGCAATTTTGACTCATCAACCCAGACAACCTCCTGATTCTCTGATTTTTGGGTCTTAGGTAGTTTTATTGTAGCTTTTCCGTCTGGCTTCCTTATCTCCCATGTCTCTGGGTCAGCATAATGACAGACAGCTGCGCCTATGCAGTCCTTTATGTCATAAACTACCTTGTATTTTTTGCCCATTTTACAGGCTTTAGCATGGAAACCTATTTAAAGATTATGAATTTTCCTGCTGTTATGAAGATTGTATTCTTTGGAGAAAGAATTATTGACAGA
>CAYIQA010000081.1:0-2556 GCA_964365475.1 Candidatus Woesearchaeota archaeon
TGAGCTGGACTAGTTTCCCCAATACTCTGCTTGATTTTGGGCCTGGAATCTTTGTCTTAATCCTAATTTTCATCTTCAATCAATGCCCTGCGCTTTTTGCAATTTTCCAGAATAATCAACATAGATCACTTTTTCATGACTGAACTCTTCTATTCCAGTCCATCCAGCTTCGCGAGTATGCCCTGAGCCCTTGACTCCGCCAAAAGGAAGATGCGCCTCTGCGCCTATAGTTGAAGAATTAATATAAGTGATTCCTGCTTCGATTTTTTGCATGGCCTTGAATGCGTTTGCTATGTTGTTAGTGTAAATTGAGCTGCTTAGTCCGTATTCGACAGAGTTTGCAACCTTAATCGCCTCGTCAAAGTTTTTTACTGGTGTTATTGAAAGGATTGGCCCGAAGATTTCTTCCTGGGCTATCTTGCTGCGCGGCTTGACGTTTGTGAATATAGTCGGCTGGAAGAAGAATCCCTTTCCAGGAACTGCAGAGCCGCCACAGAGAAGTTTTCCTTCTCTCTTTCCTAGCGCGGCATATTTTCTGGATTTTCCGAGTGCTGCTTTGTTAATTAATGGTCCAACATCTGTTTTCTTGCTCAGACCATCGCCCAGTCTTAATTTTCTTACTCTGCTTAGAAGTTTCCTCTCCAGCACCTTCTTTACTTTTCTGTGGACAATCACTCTTGAGCATGCAGTGCATCTCTGTCCTGTTGTTCCGAATGCACCCCAGAGAATGCCTTCAACAGCCAGGTCAATATCAGCATCATCCATAACAATAATTGCATTTTTCCCGCCAAGTTCCAGGCCAACTTTTTTTAGTCCAGCTTCTTTTGCAATAAACTTCCCAGTAGACCTGCTTCCAGTGAAGCTAATACAATCTATTTTGCGGTGTTTCACAATTGGGGTTCCAACATTATCAGCAGAGCCAGTAACGAGATTAACAACGCCCTTTGGAACACCGGCCTCTTCCATGATCTTAACAAGTTCGACTGCGCAGAGTGGCGTGTCTGAAGACGGCTTGGAGACAATTGTGTTTCCTGTTATTAATGCTGCGCTCATCTTCCATGCTGGAATAGCAATCGGAAAGTTCCAAGGGGTTATGACTCCAACAATGCCCACTGGAATTCTTATTGAAAAGCATGACTTGTTTTTTAATTCAGATGTTGTGGTTCTACCAAATAATCTTCTTCCTTCTCCTGCCATGTATTCAAAGATATCAATTGCCTCCTGGGCATCACCAAGTCCTTCTTTCAGGACTTTTCCCATCTCTGTTGTTACCAGCTTTCCAAGCCTCTGCTTTTCTTTTCTTAAAATATTTGCAATATTGAGAAGTATTTTCCCCCTTGCAGGCGGGGGTGTTTCTGACCATTGTTTGAAGGCCTTTTCAGCAGCCCTTACTGCAGCATCAACATCTCTTGAATCGCTTAACTGGAATCTCCCAATGACTTTCTCGTTTGCAGGGTTTATGCTTGGAAAAGTCTTGCCAGTTTTGGAATTAACCCACTTACCGCCGATATAATTTTTGTAGATAGGCATTTTCACCCCTTTTCTTATTCAATTTAAACTCAAGAATAATATTTAAGTCTTATGATTATTTCCTTGTTCTTCCAAATCCGCCCCTCTTGTATATCCTGAATCTCCTCTTTAACTTTTTCTCTTTTTTTGACTTTCTGAAAGTTGGCGTGGTATATTCTTGCATTTTTACTTGAGGACCTTGAGCAGGATTGCCTTTTCTGTGTGAAGCCTGTTCTCTGCCTGGTCAAAAACAACAGATTGCTTGCTGTCAATGACGTCAGCTGTTACTTCCTCTCCTCTCAGTGCTGGGAGGCAGTGCATAAAAATTGCGTCTTTTTTTGTATGCTTCATTAATTTTTTATTAACCTGATATGGCCTTAGTATTTTTGCCCTTCTTGTGTGCTGTGATTTTGGAATCCTGTAGCTCATCCATGAGTCTGTGTAGATAACATCAGCATTTTCAACTGCTTTTTCTGGGTTGTTTGTTATTAAGACGCCTTTGCACAATCTTCTAACACTGCTGGCAGGTGAGAACTCACTGCCTTTAGGACACCCAATAGACATCTTCATGCCGAGTTTTTGCGCAGCAAACATTAAAGAATGAGTTACATTGTTGTTTGAGTCTCCAACATAAGCCAATTTTATGCCTTTTAGTCTTCCTTTCTTCTCTTGAATTGTAAGCAGGTCAGCTATTATCTGGCATGGATGCTCGTATGAAGTCAATCCGTTTATTACGGGGATTGTTGAGTTCTTGGCGAATTTCAAAAGGTCTTCATGGCTGTCCATTCTTATCATAACAGCGTCGCAGTATCTTGAAACAACCCTTGCAAAATCCTCAAGGCTTTCTTTTCCAGCAGCCCATGGCGAGGTTTCAGCCTGGTAATCTATAACTTGGCCGCCCATCTGGAACATTGCAACATCAAACGAGAGTTTTGTTCTTAAGGAAGGCCTTAGAAAGAATGTCAGCAAGGTTTTTTCGTATAAAGAATTGTGAAACTTTCTTGGATTTCTCTTTATCTTCGCTGATTTTTTTATAAGCTCAAGAAT
>CAYIQA010000082.1:0-2534 GCA_964365475.1 Candidatus Woesearchaeota archaeon
AGGAAGGAAGTTGAGAGGGATATAATAAATCAGTTGAGAGTCTTGTACAATAACAGCAGAGTCAGAAGGCCATACAGAGACCTGTCATTGCTAAGATAAATTAATAAAGAATTAATGAGTTCTCAGGACTTTGGTTTCTGCCTCTCCCCTTGTAAGCTTATTTATCTCAGAGAAAAACTCGTCAGTTATGCCTGCAGGAATGTTAACAATAGCCTTCAAGCTTCCATCCCCGAGCCACTCCTCCCTTGTCAGATTGTATTTTTTAAGCATCCCAAAGCTGTGGCTCGCGTAGTTGACTGGTATTATAACCTCTATCTCCCTGGTCTCAAACTTTATTGGAAGTATTATCCTTATTTTTTTCAGCACATCATCAAGCTGCTGCTCAGCTGTCTTGCCCTCATCTATCCTGACCTTGGCTTCTTCAAATGCAGCCTCTATTCTCTGCGGCGGATGAGGAACCCCAGTTCTCGGATCAACAGCATTCCTGTGGATTATTGCAACAAGCTTTTTTCTCTTCTCTTCTCTTTCCTGAGCCAGATGCTTGGATGTAACAGGCACATGCCCATCCTTGATTATCCTTAAGAAAACCTCCTCAACATTGTCTGTTCCAAATATCCTTTTTACATCGTTCGTGCTTGCCTTCAGTCCTTTCTTAGCATCCTTGAACACATCTTCAACAGCAACAACATCCCAGACGCTTACAGACTTCCCTTTCCTCAGCTCAAGGGCTTTGTCTGCATCTACAAGAATCTCAAAATGGCAACCTTCTTTGTCTAGCCTGGCCACTACAGCCCTGTCTACATCTACCATATTATTTTATTTTGGAAAAGTCTTCTTTTGTGTAGCGCTTCATCTGGTTCTCGCCTACTTTTATGTAAGCGCCATCAACCCTTTCAACGCTGAAGTCCTTTCCAAGAACTTTTCTTAAAGCATTAAACGCAAGCTTAAGTCCGTCATCTAGGTCCATGCTCTCCTTGTAATCTTTTGACAGTATCGCTTTGACATCATTTTCAGCTTCGCCGATTGCAGTTGCCTTGTACTCAAAAAATATTCCTGTCGGGTCTGTTACAAACAGCTGAGGCTCGTCATTAATACCTATAAACATTAACGAAACTCCAAAAGGCCTTGCCCCGCCAAGCTGGGTGTAAAGCTGCTTTAGGTTGCATATGTTTTTCACCAGGCTTTCAATTTCAATTGGTGTGTCAAACGTCACTCTGTGCTGCTGCGCTATTACCTGGGCCCTCTCAATCAAAATCCTGCCATCACTTATTATTCCTGAGGCAGTCGCTCCAATATGATCATCAATCTGAAAAACCTTCTCAATTGACCTAGGGACTATTAGCTTTTCAGCAATTCTCCTGTCTGCCAGTATTAAAACACCGTTCTTGCACACCAAGCCTATTGCAGTTGTCCCCTGCTTCACAGTTTTCTTTGCATACTCAACCTGCAGCAGTCTTCCGTCAGGGCTGAACATCGCGCTGGTTCTGTCATAACCCATGACTTGATGTGACATCTCATTTGGTTGCATTTTATCCTCCTTTAAATATACTTCAAGGCCTTGTTTAGTATCCCTGACACTCCCAAAGTCTTAATTATTACTTTGTTGCCATTTATATTTTTTACTAATATCAGGGCAGCCCTTACTTTGTCCACGTTTTTGCTGTTTGTCCTTATTATACCCTTGTTTCCAGCCTCTTCCAGCATCATAACACCAGCTTCAGCCATTCCGAAACTGCCAAGATATCCCTTTATCTTGCTGTAAAACTCCTCTCTGATAGCCTTGGAATTAACTAATTTATCGCTTAGTATTTCATAGGCAATATATCTTTGCCTTTCCCTAAGGCTCGGCAAAAGTCTTTTGATTTTGAACCACCTGAATAAAAAAGAATTATCTGGTTTAATAAAGTTAACTAAATTGGCGTTGGGTCATCATAACATCTACTTAATGCCATGTAAACCCCGACACCGGGTTGACTAACAATTGCAGAAACTCTTCCAGAGAGAGTACTGATCTTACCAGCAGAAATACTCTTTTCCAGAGCACTTACACTCTCTAATGGACTCACAACTAAACAGTCGCCGATTCTTACCTCTCTTGCAATATCTTTCAAACTTACCCTTTCGCCATCACTTCTTCTAACGGGAAATCTTTGAGCTGTACCTATAAAATCGTCAGCCCATCCTTCTGTTACATACTCATAATCTATGTCTGGGTTGGCACCACCATAAACTCTCCATTTTCCAACTGTGAGTTCTCCATTTCTGTTTCTTTCTTCTCTAAACAAGAATTGGTTATTTACAACAAGTACTTTATATCTTCCCACATTTTTACCCTTATCCAATTCATAGATTACAACTTGAATATAACCACTTCAAAGTCATTATAGTATAGAAAGATTTATATATCCTCTTTTTGCAAAAACAATTTGATGGAAACAATAGACTCAATTGTCCAAGAAGCTGCATCTAGAGTTAAGAAAATTCTTCTAGACGAAGCAAAAAAGATTGCTAAGTTTCCAACAACACCCTTGGGT
>CAYIQA010000083.1:0-2512 GCA_964365475.1 Candidatus Woesearchaeota archaeon
ATACAGAATGAAAGGGTAAGGGCGGTGTTCTTGCGCGATGGAAGAGTATTCCTTGAGGAAAGTGAAAGTCATAATGAAGATTATGTAAGAGAGATAACCTCGCCAGCATTTTTGGCATTTGTTGCAGGAATATTCGCTGGTCAGAGAACTGCCCATCTTTATGATGATTTAGACGATATACTTGAGCATGAAAATACCCCCATCCTTTGGTAAAACCTAAATAATTATAAACTGAATTTCTAAGAGATTTTTCATGAAGGAATATATATTTGTGCTTGGAAGAGACAGTGCATTAAGCCTGCTTGAGATTGCCAGTTTCCTCAAGTCAAGGAAAATAATCCATAGAATAGGTGAATATAATGATTTTTATGTGGCAGTTGAAGCAGATAATCTTGATTCTTCTTACATTATAAGCAGACTTGGCGGCACTTTGAAGATAGCAGAAGTTGTGAAGAACTTTAACGGATTATACAATGGGAAGAAGAATAAAATAACCTACACTATTAATGTTTTTACAGACAATGAAGGGCTTGTCAGAGATGCTGAAAGCAGGCTTAAGAAAGTATTCAAGGAGCAGGGTTTGAGGGCTTTTTACAGGAAACATCTTGAGAAAAGGCCAAGCAGATCATCTTTGATTGATGTGGAGATTGTTGTTGCCGGGGATAGAGTAGGGAGGGTTGTTGCTGTGTCTAATCCTAAAAGTTACATATCAAGAGATGAGAAAAGGCCAAACTTTGATGCTGCTAAAGTAATATCTCTAAGACTTGCGAGAATTCTGATTAATTTAAGTGAGATTAAAGAAGGACAAACATTGCTTGATCCTTTCTGCGGCTTGGGAACAATAATGCAGGAAGCCTTGTTGATGGGTGTTAATGCAGTTGGTGTCGATAATGACAAGGAAACTGTGAGAAAAGCAGGGGAAAACCTGAGATGGCTTGGCAGCCAGCATAATGGCAAGTGGAAAATTATTGAAGGTGATTCGAAAAGATTAAGCAATTACATTAGGGAAGCAGATGCAGTTGTCACCGAACCTTACATGGGCCCTTATATGAAGAAAATTTTTGACTATGAATCTGCTTTGAAACTGAAAAACGAGCTTGAGAAACTTTATTATAATGTGCTGGTTGAGCTGAGAAAAATAGTGAAAGGCAAGGTGGTGTTTGTTTTTCCGAGATTTAAGACAAAAAAAGGAAGAGTAAAAATAAATGCAGCTGCAATAATAGAGAAAACAGGTTTTAAAATATACAGCAGTTTTAAAGGAGTAGGGATGCCAATACCTTATTTTCACAAGAGGAGCGTTGTTGAGAGGATGATTTATGTTCTTGAATAAGAAGCGAAAACATTAAAATGATGCAAATCAACTTCTAGGCATGCCAGATTTGTTCAAGAATATGCTTGGCGGGAGTGAAAGCCTGTTCAAAGATGTGCTTGTCCTGGATGTCGATTATATACCACCAATAATTGAGGGAAGGGAGGATGAGCAGCAGTGGATTGCTTCATGCATCAAGCCGTTGTTTAATTCAAGGCCTGGGAAAAATGCCTTTGTAACCGGTGTTCCAGGAATAGGAAAGACTTTAGCAACTAAATACCTTCTTCAGGAGCTTGAGAGGGAAAATTCTGAAATATACCCAATTTATGTGAACTGCTGGAAAAATGACACTGCGCATAAGATAGTTCTTGAGGTATGCAGCCAGCTTGGATATACTTTTACGCATAACAGAACAACAAATGAGCTGATGAAGGAGATTGTGAAGATAATAAACAAGAAATCTGCTGTGATTGTTCTTGATGAGGTGGACAAGATTGAGGATGAAAATATAGTCTATCATATTCTTGAGGATGTTTACATGAAGGCTTTGATTTTGATTTCAAATGACAGTGATTTTTTAACTGAGCTTGACAGCAGGATAAAGTCAAGGCTAAATGCAGATGTGATAAACTTTGAGAAGTATAATTTTGATGAGACTTACAATATAATGAAGAAGAGGGTTGAGCATGCTTTTGTTGCGAATGTCTTTGAGAAGGACGCTTTTGAAGTCGCAGCAGAGAAGGCTTACAGCCTTGGGGATGTAAGGGCCGGATTGTTTTTGCTTAAGGAGGCTGGGGAGATTGCAGAGGGCAGGGCAAGCAGGAAAATAACTCTTGGTGATGCAAACAAGGCTGTTGAAAAGCTCAAGGAGTTTAAGATAAGAAGCTCTTTGAGCTTTAATGAGACTGACCAGAAGATTCTTGATATCATAAAGGCAAATTCCGGCAAGTCTGCAACAGACCTTTTTGAGATTTTCCAGAAGGAGGGCGGGGACAAGACTTACAGGACGTTCTGGAGGAAGATTGAAAGCCTCAAGAAATCCAGGGCTATAACAGTGCAGGAGGTGTACAAAGGGCCTGGAAGAACCACGTTAGTGCACTATGGAAGCCTGAAAAAGATAACAGATTATGGGCGTGAGGATTAGATTCAAAATCTAGATTTAAAGTTCATAGGGTATTTATAAGGCTTGTTTCTATCATATTG
>CAYIQA010000084.1:0-2507 GCA_964365475.1 Candidatus Woesearchaeota archaeon
ATGATGGTGGTCATCCTGGCTTAAGCTATGTTCATTACCAAGCATAGCTATAAATGCAAGAGATGGCATTTTGTCTGTAGTAACCTGGTGCCATTCGTGTGGCAGGACCTCAATATAATTCTTTAAGGGAAGTTTTACATCGTTAACATGCACAACGCAATCTCCTTCAAGAGGGAAATATAATTCTATTTGATTATGGTGCTCATGCTCGGAAGTGTGGCTGCCAGAACCCAGCATTTGAACCAACAAACCTTCAAAAGGTCTCCCCCTTTTTGCCAGATATACTGCCTGCGATCTTCCTCCGGAGCCAGAAGCGTAGGGGATTTTTGGGAAGTCAAAAGACCTGTCACAAAAAACATAGCAAGTTCCCCCATTGAATGTGTAAGGCCTACCAACAAGATTTTCATTATCTCTTAAAATTCTTTTAGCTATCTTCTCCTTTATTTCAGTGCTTGTGACAACAAGGGGCTCTCCTAGGTCAAGGCGGCCTTCTGTACCATCAATAACTCTTCTCTCAAGATCCAAATTTCTTATGACTGTTAATATCATGGCCTTACCTTGTCACACGTTTATATATAAATATTATGGACGAGTGGTAAATTTATTTTCAAAGAGATTTTGACCACAATCTTTAAAAACTCATTTTTCAGCACTTCAAAACATGAATTTAAAGCTTCTTTATTCCAGGAATAACAAGGTCTCATTTATAATTGAAGATATAACCCCGGCAATAGCAAACACTGTAAGAAGGTTGGTTACAGATGAGGTTCCTACAATGGCCATAGATACTGTTAACATAGTAAAGAACTCCTCAGCAATGTATGACGAGATGCTTGCCCACCGCCTTGGCTTGGTTCCGTTGAAAACAGACCTCAAAACATACAACCTCAAGGGAGAATGCAAGTGCGAGGGCAAAGGCTGCTCAAACTGCCAGACTTCTCTAACCATGGACGTGAAGGGCCCTGCAACGGTTTATTCTGGCGGGTTGAAGGCCAAGGACAAGGAAATCAAGCCAGTTTATGACAAGATGCCCATAGTCAAGCTTCTTAAGGAGCAGGAAATTGAGATAGAAGCCATAGCTGTTCTTGGCAAAGGCAAGCAGCATGCTAAGTTTTCACCAGGCCTAATTTATTACAGGGGCGTTCCGGAATTCTCAGCAAAAAATAATGCCAAGATTCCTTTGTGTGATTCTCATTCAAAAGCATTAAGCGTCAGGAACTCAGCTCCAGAAACAAAGGGCAGAAAGTGTATGGTCTGCTATGACTATGACCTGCAGGACATCGAGGTTAAGTCTTCAGACAAAGACTTTATTTTCACATTGGAAAGCTGGGGTCAGCTGGGCTGCAGGGAAATTCTTTCAAGAGCTATGGATGAGATGGATTCAAAATTGGATGATTTTGAGAAGCAGCTGAAGAAGCTGAAGCTTTAGTGCCCGTTGCCATTACCGTTGTAGATTCCGTTCTGCCTCTTGTCAAAGGCAAACCTTTCCCTTTTCCCATTTCCATTCCAGGCTTTCTTTCCCTTCTTGTCCTTCATTATTTTTACTTTTCTTTCCCTTAATACATTTCTCAGAGCAGCCAGGTACTCTTTTCTCCCCATGGGGAACGGGACAACTATCCCGCCATTTTCAAAGAACTCTTTCTGTGTATCTAGTTTTTCTCTTATCCTCTCAGGATAAATAACAAGCACGTAACAAAATCTTCTCCTGCTGAAGAGGGCGTTTACTACAGGTTCATATCTTTTCAAGCGATTGAGCTGCATCAAATCCTCTGTCAGCACTCTTCCTTCATGTGTTTTTCTGTTCCTGTATCTTTTGCTTAAATGTGTTTCAACAATGGCGACATCCCCATAAATAATGCTCACTTCATCAAGCTCGCATACTCTGTGCTTTATCCCGCTTTCTTCTCTTAAGATTCTTAATGAGCCTCTTTTTCTGTGCACAACTTCATAGCCGTTTCTGGCTGTTCCTCTGGGCAGTGGATTTATTCTCACGCCGTTATTCTCCCTTGCCATATTTCTTAAAGCAGACCTCACGTAGAGCTCGCCGACAAGGCCAGCAGTGTCGCTCATGTAAACTCTATCAGGATTCCTTCGTATCTTCAGATACTTATCAACGAGATTATCAAGACTATCCCCTCTTGTTGGAATTTCGCTTACTTTTTTCTCTAGTCTCTCGTTTTTTGTAAGCACTAGTTAGCACCCTCGCCTTTTGTTGTCATTGCCCTCTTTTACAGCAAGAAACCCGTAAATTATAATGTCAAATCTGCTTATATTGTTTTCCCTTCTTGAAACGATATTCTTAAAAACAAGCAAAATTTAGGGTTGGTTAGGGTTGGTAAGACCTAGGTCTTACATGCGGGAGTGCCGGAGCGGCCAAACTCACACTTTTTGGAAAAAAGCGTGCCCAAAAAGGGGGCCAGACGGGATAGATAAACTGCTTAAGTTTAGTCCAAGCTAAGGACCTATTGGCTTAGTGCCTACTAAGGTTCAAATCCTTACTCCCGCAT
>CAYIQA010000085.1:0-2489 GCA_964365475.1 Candidatus Woesearchaeota archaeon
CGCCTTCCCCTTCTTCCGCCAGATTTTTTGCATCCATCAGTTGGAGTAGCAGTCACATCCTCAATGACCCCAATTCTCAGGCCAGCTCTTGACAATGCCCTTACTGCAGCCTGAGCCCCGGGTCCTGGGCTGTTTGGACCTTCATGGCCGCCTGGAGCCCTAATCCTGATGTGCAGGGCGTTAATTCCCTTTTCCTTTATTATTTCTGCTGCCTGCTTTGCAGCTATCATTGCAGCTGTCGGAGAGCTTTCTAACCTGTCTGCCTTAACCATCATTCCGCCAGAAGTCCTTGCCAATGTTTCAGCTCCTGTCAGGTCAGTAATATGAATGATTGTGTTGTTGTAGCTGGAGTAAATGTGTGCAACACCCCATCTGAGCTTGTCTCTCATCATTATTCTGCCTCCACCTTAACAGTTTCCTCTCTTGGAGAAGCCTCTCTCTTTGGAGTTTTCTCGAGAACTGCAATCTCCTCAGGCTTCAAGTCCTTTTTAGCCAGGCTCTGATGAGTGCCGACCTGGACCTTCTCAACAACAAGCCTTTCAGGATGGTCTGCCTTGTTAAACTTTGAAGACGGTGAAAAAAGAATACTGCCTTCCTCAGCCCTCCTGATCATGTAGCCTGGGGATGTAACTTTCTTTCTGTTCACAAGAATGTGGCCATGGGCAATAAACTGCCTTGCCTGCTTTGCGCTTTTTGCCAGGCCGAGCTTTAAAATGAATGTCTGCAGCCTGCGCTGCATTATGTGGTTGATGCCAAGCCCCAAAATATCCTCAAGCTTTGAATCCTTTTCAATCAGGCCGAGGCTGAAGACACTTTCCTTAAGAAGTTTTTCCTCTTTCTCTGCCTGCTTGTCCTCTCTTGCAATTAATTTCTTTGCCTGGCTCTTGAACCTTCTTAATATGGTCTCAAACTTCCAAATCTCTTTCTTGTTTTTTAGGCCAAACTCCTTTGATAATATGCCCTCTCTTTCTATCCTTGCAGCCCTCCAGGGATGCAGGGGCGTTTCATATTTTTTCTTGACTTTTCTTGGATCTCCCATTTTAACCTTTTAACCTTTCTTGCCCAGCTTTGGCTTCTTGGTAACTCCGACAGTTTTCCCGTGCCTGAAGTGCGCCTTTGTTGCCTGGCCGCGGACTGGCTGGCCCATTGCATGCCTTATTCCCTTGTAGCTCTTAATCTTCTTCATCATTTTTACATCAAACTCTGCCCTTAGCTTTAAGTCAGACGCTATGAGATGAATGTCTTTCCCTGTTTCAGCATCCCCTCTTCTGTTTAGCAGCCATGAAGGAATATTTCCAGGATTTTTTATCAAAGAATCAATCTTCCTGACTTCATCTTCTGTAAGGCTTCCAATCTGCCTGTTGGTGCCAATGCCGAGACACTTGCAGATTGCGTTTGAGAACATGTGGCTCACGCCGTAAATCTGGGTTAGTCCGCTGTATATCTTCTTAGTTCCGATTATGTCTGCGTTTCCTATCCTGACTATTCCCCTTAACTCATCCATTTTCAATGCCTACTGAAGAATTTCATTTAAAAAGGTTACTGTTTATATGTGACTGTGATTCTTCTTATGCGACCATCATCAAAGAAACCTGGTGTTATTCTTATTATCTTTTTTGACTCAACTAAGGCAAAGACCATTTTTTCAAGCTCCAGGCTTGACCCCTGCGCAAAGCATACATTGCCGTTAGGATCTTCATAAGTCACAGTCCAGCAATTTGATTCCAGATCTTCTTTAAAGAAGTCAACAGTTAGATAAGATTCTCTTGGAGCGGGATTATTTTCTAATTGCCTTCCGTCAACAGACGCACAAGCTGCCAGTGAAGCTGCCAAAGCAATTTCATAAAGCGCCTTTCTCATTTTTTACCTCCCAACAAACAAGTGATGCTTATCTTTTCCCTCAAGCTCGACTATAATCCTTTTCACAATTGCCTTTTCCGGATCAGGTATCAATTTAACCCTGTCTTTGATATTTTTAAAGCTTTTGAATAGCTCTTTTTCGCGCTCTTCCAGGATTTCCCACATGTGCTTTTTTCCAATGCCGGGAATAAGCTCAATCTGATGGACTCTTGTGTTTATAGGAACTGCAGTGTTGAAGAACTCGACAAACCTTGCCTCATTGTTTTTCACTATCTCCCTAAGCAGAGGAGCTATGCTTGATTTTGCAGTTTCTGTAAGCCTGCTCATTGGAATTTTTCCTACAATATGATGGATCTTGTCCCTCTTGCCCTCGCCCATGTAGACTTCCTCATTTGGCTGCAAGAATATGCCTTTTTTTGGAACAAGCTCAAGAAGAATAAAATGCTCCCTGCCAAGAGCCTGGGCTATTGGATGGCGCATGTGCAGAGGCTTTGTGTCCATTGGATATCCATTTGGCAAAAAGTCCAGTATTATGGCTTTCTCTTCCTTTACTATAGGTCTTTGCATCATTTTCTAGGCTCTTCTTAGGCATTGTCATTAACCCTATTTTAGATTGAGAAAAATAGCAA
>CAYIQA010000086.1:0-2454 GCA_964365475.1 Candidatus Woesearchaeota archaeon
TGAGATGATTGAGGTAAGCGTCAACAAGGAGGCCAAGAGGGAGATGACCGAGCTTTCTGGCCAGGAAAATGTGCCTGTAATATGCGTTGACGGCAGGGCATTTGTGGGCTTCGACTTCGAGATGCTTAAGAAGGTCCTTGGTTTAACCGGGGAAGAGCAACAAAGCAAGCAGTAAGATTTATATAGGCAAAAAGCCCTTAATTCTTAAAACATTCGGAGGTGTTGATTATATGATGAAGTGTGACAAAACATGGGGCTGGGTTTTCCTAATAGTCGGTATTTTGTACCTTCTGCAGGACCTTGCTGTAATAAGTTTCTGGAATTTCAACTGGTGGACAGCACTTTTCGTAATATGCGGCCTTATGTCCACGTTTGGAAGCGAAAAGAGATAAGTTTTTAATCTCTTCTTTTTCTTTTTTATTTTATGCAACCAAAAGTCCTGGTCGGATGCCCGACATATTCTGGCATGGAATACTGCCTTGACAAGTACGCAAAGACAGTCAAGTCTCTGACGCACCCAAATTATGATATTTTGCTTGTTGACAATTCAAAAGACAATTCTTACAAGAAGAAAATTGAGGGCTATGGAATTAAAGTCATTAAAGATGAATTCAAAGAAAAACCGATTGACAGGGTTGTCTCAAGCAGGAACATTCTGAGGGAGCATGCATTAAGCAACGGTTACGACTGCTTGCTGAGCCTGGAGCAGGATGTTATACCTCCAAGAAATGTCATTGAGCTCCTGCTGAGGCACAAGAAGCCAGCAATAACTGGGATTTACTACAAGCCTTTCAGGCTGAGAATAAAATTCCAGAACAGGGAAGTTGTGAGAAAGTCAATAAGGCCGTTGATCTACAAATTTATACCTGGCATTAAGGACAAGTTCCACTTCTGCACAGCAAAGGACGTTGCAGACCCGAAGCTCATGAGAATAGCTGCATCAGGCATAGGCTGCATGCTCATTGACAAGGAAACACTGTCAAAGATTCCTTTCAGATCAGACGGCACTGTATTTGACGACAATTTCTTCTGCGAGGACCTGAGAAACAGCAACATTCCGCTGTTTGCAGACACGACCGTGAAATGCATGCACCTAATTCTCAAGAAGCCAGAGCAGACAAAGAAGGAGTAAAGTTTTTAAATAAGCTAATGCTTCCAATATTAAGAGGTGTGATAGTTAATGAGCGCTGAAGGGGTGTTACTGTCATTATTAAACGCGGCCTTTACAGTTGTTGGCCTTATAGCTGCAGTAAAATATGTTCTCCCAAGAATAGCAGATGTTCTCGACTCTGCTGTTGAGGACAAGGCGGCAGTTGATGCCCTGGTTGTTCTGCTGGAGGTATTTCTAATAGTTACTGCAGCAAGCCTGGTGATAGGATTCCTCGGAGGCATACACGGAAAGCTTAACATTTACTTGTCAACAATAAAGCCTGCAATTGACATGGTGACAAACCTCAAGGTTTATGTTGAATGGCTTGTTGTAGGCGTTGGTGCCCTGCTTCTTGTCAGGACCTTCAGGGGCGGAACTGGAAAGAAAACTTCAGGTTATTAGCCCCTTTATTTTTCCAAAGTAATAAGTTTTGTCTTCAACAATCCACACCTCGAAATTGCTTAGGTTCCCCTGCAAGAACGGGCTGAGCTGCTTTTCTTTTGTTATGTCACTCCCGGGATTTAAAATATTAAAGGAAGGCATTACTATCAGAATATGATTGTTCCATTTGCCCTTGATGAAGCACTTGAACTTCTCGCCTCTTCTTTCCTTGAATGAAATTGCAGGATGCTCATGGCCTATTATCAAAACCTCTCCCAGGTCAGGAATTATTTTGTCTCCGTGCATTATAGTTATGTTATCAACTTTATAATAATCAACAAGCTTAATCCCCCTTTTTCTTGCAATAGGACCAAGAACAACATCGTGATTTCCCTTGACAAATATCACTTCTGCTTTTTTATTAACCAAATCTACAACGCCAAGAACCTCCCTCCATTCCTGCTCAGATATCGTGCCAAACTCGTGCTTTATGTCACCGTTGAAAATAATTTTACTTATCTTGACTTTCTCCAATATTTTAGTAAGCATCATCTTCACATCCTCAAACTGGAATCTCGGCACTAAATAGCCAGCCTTGTTCAAGTAACTTTCATAGCCAAGCTGCAGATCACCAACTATCAGGATATCCTTGTACTTTAATGCCAGATCAACAATTTCAATTCCAGGGTGAATTTCCATAGAAAAATAGGGCAGTCACTTGGAGATTAATCTTTCGGCTCTGGCTCTGTATCCATAGGTTTCTATGCTGCCGACAACCAGGCCGAGAAGGTTGAGTGTATGCGCCCTTAGTATCCTGTCAGAAACCTTGGCGGTTATGAGATTATCAACGCTTGTAAGCACGCAAGCAAGATCTTTGTAGGCAGCGCCAAGATCATTCCCGTTTTCCGATATTGGCGTCTCTC
>CAYIQA010000087.1:0-2441 GCA_964365475.1 Candidatus Woesearchaeota archaeon
TTTTTTCTCAGCAAAATATATTAATCTCCGTTGTTCATTACATTGCATGGAAACAAAAAATACAAAGCAAGACTTTGTACGCAATCATCAATTTAGACAGCCATTCAGGCGGCCATTCTTCAAGCAGCCATTCAGGCAGCAATACAACGGAGATTCTTCAGCAACCAAGAAATCCCGGCGAATCTTCATTAACACAGACGGGGGGGCGCGCAACAATCCCGGGCCTGCAGCCATTGGAATAGTTCTCCGCGACGAGAACAAAAACCAGCTGGAGTGCTACAAGGAATGCATCGGCAACACCACAAACAATGTGGCAGAATACAAGGCCCTGATAAAGGCCCTTCAGCTTGCTGCAAAGTACACAAGAGACGAAGTCAGCATATTCACAGATTCCGAGCTTGTTGTTAAGCAGGTCAAAGGCTACTACAGGATAAAGTCGCCGGAGTTATTTCCCCTATTCAAGGAAGTAAAGAACAACGAACGGGCATTCAGGAAAGTTTTTTACAATCATGTGCCGAGAACAAACAAATTCCAGGCAGCTGCAGATCAGTTAGTAAACGAGGCTCTGAACAACAAACTGAATAATCACAGCCCAGCACAACAAACCAGTTTAAGCAATAAACCATGGCGTATATATCCCTAGACATAGAGACAGTACCTCTGGTGATTGAGGATGATACAGTTAAAGCATACTTAATGGACAAGAAAATATCAAAATACCAACGCAGTTTTCATCCGCTTTTCTCTAGGATAATTGTAATATGTGTAAAGGAACTTGAAAGCACTACAGAAGTCTACCATAATGATGACGAGAAACTGCTTCTTGAGCAGTTCTGGCGCAGGTTCGGGGAGTTAAAATCACCGAAGATAATCACATTCAACGGCTACAACTTCGACATACCATTCCTAATAACAAGAAGTATAATAAACGATGTTAGCATCCCATTCCAGATAAACACAAACAAGTGGCAGATGGAGAAGTCAAACCACTTTGATGTGATGAGATTCTTTTCATCGCACGAGACTTTTCTGAACATCAGCCTGAGGACAATATCAAAGATACTTGAAATCAAGAATGGTGGGCAGAACGGGACAGCTGGATCGGACATCGAAAGACTCTACAAGGCGGGAAACATAGATGCCATTAAGGAAAAGTGCAAGTACGATGTCGAGCTCCTTGAAAAGGTCTTTGAGAAAAGCTGCAGGCGCTACTTGGAAAAGTGGTTCCCTGCTCTGCAGGTATTTAACCAGTATAATTACTCCTAAACAGGGCTGCCGATACAGATGCTTCCTCTAAAGACCCTCTTCAAAAACCTTTATAAACTAAAACAAGGCCACTATTAACATGGCAACGCCGACAAACTTGATAGGCATTGAGTCCATAGTGGAGCTCGCCTCCCTTCTCGCAACTTTCGCAATAGGTTACACCTCTTACAAGATATTCAAGCTCACTTCAGAGAAGAAATACCTGTACTTCAGCATGTCTTTTATATTTCTGACGCTGGGTTTTCTGATAAGATCTTTTATCAACGCAGGGGTTTACTTCGGCAGGAAGGACGTTGTCGAGATAGCGATCAACACCCCAGTAATAACAGTCTACAAGGCATTGTCCCTGGCATATCTTATGCTTGTCATAAGCGCATATTTAATACTGATAATACTCACATTCAAGATACAGGACCTGAGGCTCATCTCCCTTTTTGCAATTTTTGCACTAGTCTCCGTTGTTGCAAGTTATAAAATATTTATTGTTTTTCCAATATTATCATTCTTGCTGCTTCTTTACTTATTCTGGTATTATTACTCAAGCTACAAAACAAAGAGAAACAAGAACCAGATTGTAATTGCAGCCGGCTTCCTTGCAATAGCAATTGCGCAGATATTTTTCCCGCTGATCAACAAGGCTCCAGAATGGTTTGTAACAGGAACAGCTGTGCAGCTTCTTGGCTATATCATACTGCTCGCAAGTCTGATAATGGTGTTGAGAAAATGAGTGAAAAAAGAGACAAGATAGGAATAATCTTTGACATACTAACTGCAATCGATAAGAAAGGGGGGAAAATCAAGCCAACCCACCTTCTCTACAAGGCAAACTTATCTCATCAGAGAATGAAGAAATACATTACTGAGCTTCTTGAGAAGGGGTTGATAGAAGAAACCAGTCAGAACGGCAACAAGGGCTATTCAATAACAGAAAAGGGCATGCAATTCATTAATGAATACACAAGAATAAAGCAGTTCACAGAGAGCTTTGGCCTGTAATCCGCAAGACTTCCGGAAATTTCCAAGAAAAGTTTATTAAGCAGTTATGTTACAATCTTGTTATGAAAAAAGGAAAACTGGATATGGTGGATTCAGTAATGGTTGTCTTATTTATTGTCCTGATAATATGGCTTCTCGTGAGGGTCTTTGGTGGTGGCTGATATGGTAAACTGGCGGAA
>CAYIQA010000088.1:0-2438 GCA_964365475.1 Candidatus Woesearchaeota archaeon
TGCTGATTCCGAAAGGCGTCTTGAATTTATATGTTTCAATCGAGTCCTTTCTCACAACCAAACTCTTTTCATTTCCATTGGTGTCAAGTCTTAAGGTTGCATCCTCCTTGTCGTAATTTTTCACATAAACAACAGTGTTCTCTTCATCAACCCTTACATCAATTATCCCGTAGTTTTTCCTTCTTTCTCCAATTAAGTTTACAAACTCAACATCTATGCCCCTGCTTTTCAGTATGTTTGAGGCTATTTCTGGCGGAGTTCCTTCAGTGTTGATGAAATCGCTGAGCACAACAACCCTCCCCTTGCTTTCTTTTAGCATCTCCCCGGCAAGAAGTATTGCATCCCCTATTTTTGATCTTGTATCTGTTGCTTTGATTCCACTAAGGTATGCCTCTGTCTCTCTTGCATTTTTTCCCTTCACTCCTATTGCAGCGCTTCCCTTCACAACTATAACTGTATTTTCCTTTCCAAGCATTTCTTTTGCTTTCTCAACTGCCCTTTCAAGTCTTGTCTCTCCATTCCCGGCCTTAGAGCTTGCGCTCCCGTCAATAACAAAAACCATATTGTCAGATGCTATGTCTTGGCTGGTTTCAAGAAAAGGCGCAGTTACTGCAGCAGAAAGCAAAAGCAGGGCAAGAAGCTGGAGCCAGAATATCCAGTCAACGCTTAGCAGCCTGAAGAATGAGCGGTGCTTGTCAACGCTTCTGGCCTTCATGAAAAACATCAGGCTTGGTATCTCCATTGACTTCGGCTTGGGCCTTATCAAATAAATTATAAGGAAAGGAATAAGGCTTAGAAATGCGTAAACTCCTATGGAATTCTCAAAGCCGCCAGGAAAACTAACCATGCTATCAGTCTACATGATGATAGTTTAAATATGTTGCTTTAATTTAGGGCAGGAAAAATAACAATCACAATATTCCCTTTATCTTCTCAATATGCTCTGCAACCCTCAATCCGTTTTCTGTCAGCCTTATTGTCTTGATCCTTCCCTGCTTCTCAAACGTCACAAGATTTGATTTCTGCATGTCCTGAAGAATCTTAACAGCATGAGAATAAGTGCAGTCAACTTCCTTTGCCAAGACTGAACCATACCGGTTTTTGGTGCCGCTCTTCAGCGCAACCAATATCATTGCAGGCTTTCGCCTGAAAAAAACTTCGAATATGTCTCTTTGTTTCTTAGCCAACTTATCCCCCCATTAAAACTATTTTATGATTAAACACTACCCGTATTTAAACCTTTCTTTTTCTATTTCCCATTATATATGTTGCAAGATTTCTTTGTTCTCAGGAGGTAGAGAAAACTTTAATAACTTACTTTAGTTCTTTTCCGCTAATGCTGGACATAAAATTCATAAAGGAAAATCCCGAAGCTGTGAAGAGTGTTATTAAGAAGCGCTTCAGGCCAGATAGCATAAAGTTCGTTGACGAAGCGATATTAATTTACGATAAATGGCGCGACCTGAAGCAGGAAGGAGACATTCTCAGGCAGAAAAGAAATTACCTTTCTGAGGAAATCAACAGGCTGAAGAAAGAAGGCAGGGACTTCAGGGAAAAAATAGCTGAAATAAAGGAAATTCCGGTGCAGATAAAAAAACTTGAGCAGAAAGATGCAGAACTTCAGTCAAAACTCAGAGAACTTCTAAAAAAAATTCCAAATCTTCTTGACAAAAGTGTTCCAATAGCAGAAACAGAGAAAGGAAACAAAACAGTAAGGACTTTTGGCAAAAGGCCGAAATACAAGTTCAAGCTCAGGTCTCATGTTGATCTCATTCAAGAATTAGATCTGGCAGATATAGAAAGGGCGGCAAAGGTTTCTGGCGCAAGATTTTATTACCTGAAAAATGAGCTGGTTGAGCTTGACAGCGCAGTCCTTAAGTTTGCCCTTGACACTTTGAAGAAAAACAAGTACACCCTTATTAGAACCCCTGATTTACTAAAAAAGGAAATGATGGAGGGCGCTGCCGAGCTCGGAGACTTTGAGGAAACTTTGTACAAGATTGACGGCGATGACCTGTTTTTAGTCGGAACAGCTGAGCATACTTTAGCAAGCCTGCATGCAGACGAAATCCTTGACAATCTTCCGCTGAAGTACGCAGGCATCTCAGAATGTTTCAGAAGGGAGGCAGGCGCTCATGGAAAGGATACCAAAGGAATTTTCAGGGTTCACGAATTCAGGAAAGTCGAGCAGTTTGTTTACTGCAGACCAAAAGATTCCACTAAGATGATGGAATCAATGATAAAAATAACAGAGGAGATATTTAAGAAGCTTAAAATTCCCTACAGGATTGTTAGCATAGCTTCTGGAGTGCTGAACGATACTGCAATTAAGAAATATGACCTTGAAGCCTGGATGCCTTGCCAGAATGCATATCGAGAAATGGTCAGCTGCTCAAACTGCACAGACTACCAGGCAAGAAAGCTAAATATCCGTTTTA
>CAYIQA010000089.1:0-1907 GCA_964365475.1 Candidatus Woesearchaeota archaeon
TCCAGAGGGCCCTATCCTTGGCCACTAGACGACGGGACTATAATCTATACCTGCTAAAAACCAGTTTAAAATGGTTTCGTTGCTTTACAATAAATTATATAAATGGGTAATCTTAATAAAGATTTATGGGTGTTGAGGTCAATTTGCTAAGAGTTTTAATAGCTGCAGTAGCTGCAAATATAATTGGATTTATCTGGTACTCGCCAAAGGTTTTCGGAACTATGTGGATAAAACTTTCAGAAATAACCCCTGCAAAAATAGCAGCTTCAAAAAGAAAAGGCATGGGGAAAATATATGCAACAGGTTTTGTATCAACAGTAATCATAGCTTATGTTTTAGGATTGTTTATGTCACTTACAGATTCAAAAACAATAGTCGGCGCTTTGCTAATCGGTCTTTTGGTATGGCTTGGCTTCATTGCAACAACAATGCTGGGAATGGTTTTATGGGAGTCCAAGCCTGTCAAGTTATACCTGATTAACGTGTTGCACTATCTTGTATCTATTCTGGTGATGGCAGTAATTCTTGTCTACTAAAAACAGTAAGGTTTAATAACAGCTTTTATTATCTTGCCTCGCTATGAAATGCTGGCGCATCAAGGAGGACGGAACTTTGTGCGAGAATGAGGGGCCTTTGACAACAGCAAATGGTTTTCCAGTGTGCGAGGAATGCAGGGGCAAGATTAAAGAATACAAAGACCCAAAGTTTGTAATCAGCTTGCAGCAAAAAGGCACAACAATAAAGACCACTGAGAGCTAAAATGGCACTGCAACCACCAGCTTCAATGGACGAATGTGTTTACTTCACAAACAGAAGTGTTGGAAACGGCAAGGTCAAGGCGTGGGTTCTTCGCGAGAAATGCCAAAAATGCGGCAAAGGCTTGATGCAAAAGCCAAGGAATCCAAAAACAGGGAAGTTCAGGCTGAGAGCCAAGGAATATTCATGTTCTGAATGCAATTACTCTGCTCCTTTGGAAGAATATGAAGATACTTTGACACTTTGTGCAGTTTACGCATGCCCTAGATGCCAGAAGCATGGTGAAGCCCATGTTCAATTCAAAAGAAAAAAAATAAAAGTCTTTGATGAGAGAAAGCAGAAAGAAAAGCTTGCTGACGCTGTTCAGTTTCCCTGCCAGCATTGTGGTGAAAAGATTAGTGTAACTAAGAAAATGAAGTAGGTCTTATAGGTGTTCTCATGAGTTTGTCTGTAAGGTCAAGAAGTTCCTTTCTGGTCATATGAGCTCTCCCCCACGTATCAATTACCAAATTTTTTCAGAAGAATTCTTTGTTTTCTAATCAATCTCTTTAAGAACCTTTTGGTTTTCCTTTTTGTGCTCAAATTGAGCCCAAAAACCCAAAAATTTAAATATTTGGCCTTCTTTTACAAAGAGCAGGATGGCAAGAAGCATAATTCCTCTGGCTGCAATGGAGAAGCTTCTGAAGAAGGCTGGAGCTCCTAGAGTTTCAGAGGATGCAAAGGCTGCTATGAAAGATGTCCTTGAAAACATTGGAATGAAGATTGGAGAAAAAGCAATAACTTTTTCTAAGCATTCTGGAAGAAAAACAGTTAAGGCTGCTGATGTAAGGCTGGCTGAAAGGGAAAATTGAAAAGAGTTTTTTTGGTTCATTGTTGGGGAGGAAAGCCAGAAGGCGGATGGTATTCTTGGATTAAAAGAGAATTAGAAGCTAAAGGAATTAGTGTCTTTATACCTGCCATGCCAAATCCAGATACGCCAGAAATAAAGGCTTGGGTGAATGCTTTAAATAAAGCAGTTGGAAATGTTGATGAAGATACTTATTTTATAGGGCATAGCGTTGGATGCCAGACTATTTTAAGATATTTAGAAAAAGTAAATAAGAAAGTAGGTGGAGTATTTTTCGTAGCTGGATGGTTCAATCTGGTTAATC
>CAYIQA010000089.1:1917-2415 GCA_964365475.1 Candidatus Woesearchaeota archaeon
AGGCTGAAGAAATAATTAAGCCTTGGCTTAAAAAGAAAATAAATTTGGATAGGGTAAGAAATTTGGCTAAGGAGTTTGTTGCTTTTTTCTCTGATGATGATCCTTGGGTTCCTATTCATGATGCTGATATATTCAACAAAGAATTAGGTGCGAAGGTAATAATGGAGCATGGCAAAGGGCATTTTACTGAGGAAGATGGAGTTTCTGCTGGGACAAATATAAATGTACTTCTTGATGAAATTCTAAGAGTGATTAAATAGATTTGGAACCGCAACCTTTATAAAGCAACTTTAGATGAAAAAGTTTAACTTTACATATTAAAATAGGCACCTGAAACAAGGGCTTATTTAATAGGCTGGATCAGTCGCTGTATTCTAAAGGCGATGCCTCTGAAGTCTTAAGAGGCTGCTTCGAAAGAAGTATGAAAGTAAAGAGAACTATCAAAAATGGCAGGTGCAAATAGGATACATTGGCCTAGAAGGGGAAGCCTACAGTTCT
>CAYIQA010000090.1:0-2373 GCA_964365475.1 Candidatus Woesearchaeota archaeon
CAATAAAACAGGCTATTTACAAATATGGCAGCCTTAGTACAGTGGCCAGTACGGGGGCCTGTGGAGCCTCAGACGGGAGTTCGATTCTCCCAGGTTGCCCTCTAAACAAAGGAAACAAAGAGGTAAGCTAAGATGGAGCTTCAAAGAGCAAAAGGGACAAGTGAACTGCTTCCAGAAGAGAAAATCAAGATTGACAAGGTCATTAATGTCATCAAAAGAACCTTTGAAAAATACGGCTTTAATCCCCTGGAAACGCCCATTTTGCAGAGATACGATGCTCTTGCCTCAAAATACGCTGGCGGATCTGAAATCCTAAAAGAAACCTTCAAGTTAAAGGACCAGGGCAACAGGGATTTAGCATTAAGATACGACCTGACTGTTACATTGTGCATGGCAATAGCACTAAACCCAAACATCAAGCTGCCTTTCAAGAGATACGAGATTGGCAAGGTGTTCAGGGACGGCCCAGTAGAAAAGTCAAGAGTCCGCGAATTCTGCCAGTGCGATGCAGATGTTATAGGGAACAAAAGCCTTGCTGCAGACGCTGAATGCCTGAGGATTTACCAGAATGTTTTCAGGGAGCTTAAAATAAAAACAGAAATAAGAATTAACTCTATAAAATTATTAAAAGAAATAATAAGTTATGCTGGATTAAAAGGAAAAGAAGAGCAGGCAATCCTTATTATAGACAAATTAGAAAAGTTCGGTCCTGACCAGGTTAAAAAAGAGCTTAAAGAAGCAGGAGTAAATGAAGAGCAAATCAGGAAGTTGATTAATGTTTTGGAGATTAAAGGCAGCAACAAAAATAAAATCGCTAAACTGAAGAAAATCCTTGGTAATTCTGATGGTATAAAAGAAATTGAGGAGCTTGAGAAATACTGCAGGATGATGAAAGTTGACGTAACGTTTGATGTTTCCCTAGCTAGAGGCTTAAGCTATTACACAGGACCTGTTTTTGAGGTCTTTGTTAGGGGAGAAAAATCATCTTTAGGCGGCGGCGGGCGCTATGACAAAATGATTGGCAGCCTTCTTGGAAAGGGTGATTACCCATCAACAGGGATCTCTTTTGGCATTTACAGGATTGCGCAGCTTCTGAAGGATGAAGGAGAGAAAAGCATTGTTAAGGTTTACGTTATCCCAATAAAGACGCAGAAAGAAAGTCTTGCAATAGTTTCAAAACTGAGAGATGCCGGAATCAATTCTGATATCGATTTGCTTGACCGCGGAATTTCAAAAAATCTTGATTACGCAGACAAGCTTGGAATTTCTTATGTTCTTTTTGTAGGCCAGCAGGAGCTTAAGCAGAAAAAAGTCAAGCTAAGGGACATGAAAACAGGAAAGGAAGAATTACTAACGGTTGAAGGAATAACTAGAAAAATAAAATAAATTCACTTCAGCTCAATCTTTATCCCTTTGTCCTTCTTTGCTAATGAGTTGTAGACCCACACAAACAGCAGCGATACCAAGGCTATTAGTACTGCATAAACCAGGATATTAAACACCAAGAAAGTTACCAGCCCGGTGCCAGAAGGCATCTCCATGTTGTTCATTCTCATTGCAATCAGATTCAGCACTGCAGTAAGCACTCCAAGAACCAGCCCAAAAATCATGTATATTCTCACAAAGCTTGCAACATCAATTTTGCTTATTGTTTTCATTTTCAGCCTCCTTTTTCAGTATGATGCTAATCTCGCCAAAAGGAACTTCCTGCTCCAGGTCAATCTTCTGCTGATTTGAAAGGTGAAGCAAAGGCACAAATGTCAGCAGGACATCCTGCCTGTTCCTGCTCCCGTTGGTAAGCTCGGTGAATGTAAGCTTTTGCTTTCTTGTGAACCAGCTTATAATTTTGTTATAGACCTCTTTTATTAGTTTTCCTATGTCAATCTTCCTCTCTGGGATTACAACCTCCCTAATGGGCCTCTCCTTAAGCTTCCTGATCATCCTCTTCTCCTCAACCCTTAAGGCAGCATTCAGAGCCTCCATCAGGTCCTGCAGGTCCACCTTTCTCTTTCTCTGCTGGGGAGTCTTGAGCAGCAAAGGCGGTATTTCCTCCCTTGCAAATGGGCTCTGCTCCTCGTCATAAAGCAGGTCCTCCTCCCTGCTGAAAAGCAAGGTATCAAAGCCGGCTATATGCTCATCAACGAATTTAACACTCTTCAGCTTTAGCATGATTGCAGATGCCAGAATCACCTTGCCAGATATGAAGAAATTATGCTCCTGCATTTCTCTGACTTTCTTAAGGTACTCCTGGGCCAGCAAAGCGATATCTATGTCCCATGGGTCCATCTGCTCGCTTTTTACAAGGTCATAAATAATGCTCTGCCAAGTAATCTCGTCTTTATTCACAAGCATATTGAAAATCTGCTCTTGCAT
>CAYIQA010000091.1:0-2368 GCA_964365475.1 Candidatus Woesearchaeota archaeon
ATTCTTGTTGCCCTGTTCATTGCAAGCCAGCTTGTCGGGCTTTTTATAGCAAACCACTATCTCAGACAGGAGCTGCCTTATGGAATTACGCCACCAGACTTCAAGGAAGAGACATCGTTTTTGCCGTTATTTTTTATAATATTAGCAACAACCTTCATAGTCATAATACTGATCAGGTTCAGGCTTGGGTTTCTGTGGAAGCTTTGGTTTTTCTTTGCAGTGCTGTTTGCACTGTCTGTGAGCTTTTCTGCTATTATGGGCGAGACCCCGGCATTAATCATAGCGCTGGTGCTTGCTTTGGTGAAAATATTCAAGCCGAATGTTTTTGTTCACAATTTCTCAGAAGTTTTCATTTACGGAGGACTGGCTGCAATCTTCAGCCCTGTGCTGAGCCTGTTCAGCATCTCAATTTTGCTTGTTATAATCTCAGTTTATGATGCAATTGCTGTCTGGAAGACAAAGCACATGATAAGCCTTGCGAAATTCCAAGCAGAATCAAAATTATTCGCAGGACTTCTTGTTCCATACGGGAAGAAAACAGCAATTCTTGGCGGCGGTGATATTGGATTCCCTCTGCTGTTTAACGCTGTTCTTCTCAAGAATTTTGGTTTGCTGTCGTTAATCGGAGTTTTATTCTCTGCAGCTGCACTGTTCATTCTTCTTTGCATGAGCAAAAAAAACAGATTTTATCCTGCAATGCCTTTCATAGCGGCAGGATGCTTCCTTGCACTGCTTGTTATTAAATTATTAAGTTATTAGAATTATTGCAATTCACCAAGATTTTTAGATAGTGTGGTGATTATTGATTTTATTCTTTCCTGATTGAGGATTATGTGATTCCTATTGATCATAAATCCTTCATATGCTATCTTATTCCTGTAATCCCTAATTTGCTGCAAGAACTGTCTTGTCTGCTCTTCAAGGCCATACTTATTAGAGATGTAGTCTATCAGCTCTTGATGCGCTCCTTCTCCCTTAAATTTGATACCTTCACTTAATGTTAAAGCCTCCATTAATTTATGGATTATATCATAATAATCTGTAAGCGTATTGCTCGGATACTTTGTAATATCAATTTCCTGAAGCCTTTGCAAAGTCACTTCTGCCATTGTCTTCAGACTTTTTGCTTTCTGCATGTCTGGTTGTGTTTTAATAATCATTAATATCCCTCTAGGAACCCGTGCAAGACTATTCCATTTATAATGTTATTCTTCAGCTCTTTTGGATAGGATTTAAAGTCTCTTTTGAAATGCAATTGAATTTTTCTTTTGAGTTTTCTTTCAAAAAAGCGCACATCTGGCTTTTCTTCAATACCCTCTATAAACAAGTCTATATCGCTTTCTTCTAAATCCTCGCCACGTCTATAGCTCCCAAAAAGGACAATAGACTTGGGGGCAATTTTCTCTTCTAAAAAATCAATTAATCCAGACTCAAGGATGGATGTAATGTTGTACAACATTTTATATCTCCTGAAAACCCTGCTTGAGTTTACTGCTTTGTATACCGGGAAATTCCTTTTACCCTTTTTCTGCAGTTCCCGGCTTACCAGTCCAGACTTAACTAGTTTTGCCAGATTTCTTTTGACAGAAGTGTGAGCAACCTTTATATTTCTGCTTATGTTAATAAGGTAATGTTCCTTGGAAGGCTCAACAAAAAACACCCCTAAGACCCTGCTTGTATTACTTTTTTGTAACATGTATTACAATAATGTAATAGGTATTATATAAACGTTTCTGTTTTGCTCCCCAACTCAAGCTGCTGTAAATTCTGTGCACTCGCAGATGCACTCAAGCTCTTCAGGAAGGCCTTCTCCCCTGAAGATTATCCCGCAGCTGCTGCATTTGAATTCCGACATTTTTCCTCTCCAATTCCTCCTCAGTAGATTATTCCTGCAAGTATGCCATTGACCTGCGGCTCCCTCACCATGTGGGTCATGTTTGAATTATCTCCCCTGACAAGGAAATATCTGCCATCCGGGTCAGAGCCTGTGCCAACAATCCTGTGAACAAGCAGCTTGTTGCCAAGGCTGTATGAAATAATATTCCCCTCCCCCAGTTCTTGATTAGTGTAAGGAATTTCAATTCCGTTTGAATTTTCATCCAGTGTCGGGTCCATTGAGTTTGTGTCTGTGTAGCCTGCAAGGTATGAATTCTCTAGGTTTATCTTGACATAGTCTGGATAAACATTAATTGAAGATTCTTTAACGAAATCCGATGGCGAGCTGACTTCCTGCGCCGACCTTGTCAGTGGGTACTCAAGCGCTGCCGGCAAAAACTCATTTATCAGGATATTAGAAACCCATCCAAGGCAGAATGCTATCACCAAAAAGGCAATCAAGCTTCTCAATTTTGCGAACCCCCCGTTCTGC
>CAYIQA010000092.1:0-2306 GCA_964365475.1 Candidatus Woesearchaeota archaeon
AAGATGAATTCAAAAAAACTGCTGGACGGGCTAAATGTCGAGGTTGTTTACCATGATGAGGTTGGCAAGAAACACGAATTTGAGGAAAAGCTTCCTTTTGGTGTTGAAAACCTGGGCTTCTGGGCTAAAGTCAGGCTTTTCTTCATAAGACTTTTTTGAGTAATATTTATATATAAAGCAGGAAAAGGCTAATCTATGGGTAAGGATAATAAGGGAATAACTGTCAAGAAGGGCCGGGATTTTTCTGAGTGGTACCAGCAGGTTGCACAGAAGGCCGAGCTTGCAGACTACAGCAGCGTAAAGGGCTGCATGATAATAAGGCCAGGTGCATACTCAATATGGGAGGCTATACAAAATTATTTCAATGAAAGACTTGGAAAGCTGAATGTGAAGAATGCGTATTTCCCATTGTTTATACCGGAGAGTTTTTTTAAGAAAGAAAGTGAGCATGCAAAAGGATTTACTCCAGAGGTTGCATGGCTTGAAAAAAAAGACGAATCCGGTGAGAGACTGGCTATAAGGCCGACTAGCGAGACTGTTATTTACGATTCATTTTCAAAGTGGATAAGAAGCTGGAGGGACTTGCCGTTAAGGATTAACCAGTGGTGCAATGTATGCAGGTGGGAGACTAAAGCAACTCGTTTGTTCTTGAGAACAAGGGAATTTTTGTGGCAGGAGGGTCATTGCGCTTATGAAAATAATAAGGAATGCGAAAAGGAAACCTTGATGTATCTTGATGAGTATGCAAAACTCTGCAGGGAACTGCTTGCGATTCCTGTTATAAAAGGAAAGAAAACAGAGAAAGAGAAGTTTGCAGGTGCTTTGTACACAACATCTATTGATTCTTTTATGCCAGATGGAAAAAGCCTGCAGTGCGGGACAAGCCATAATCTAGGACAAGGGTTTGGGAAGAGTTTTGGTGTAAGCTTCCTGGACAGAAATGAGAAGCAGCAGATTCCATGGCAGAATTCATGGGGGATATCAACAAGATTAATTGGCGCTTTAGTAATGGTGCATGGAGATGACAAGGGATTAGTATTGCCACCGAGAGTTGCGCAGAATAAGTGTGTTATTGTTCCGATATTGTTTGAAAATGGAAAAGATAAGGTAATGAACGAGGCAAAGAAAGTTGCCAAGCTGCTTAACTTGTATAATCCTATTTTTGATGATAGGGAAGGCTACAGCCCTGGATGGAAGTTTAATGAGTGGGAACTTAAAGGAATTCCAGTAAGGATTGAAATAGGCCCTAAGGATGTAGAGAAGAAGCAGGTTATTTTGGTCAGGAGGGATAACAACTCTAAAGAAGCTGTGAAAATTAGCAAACTAAAGAACAAAATAAAAGAAGTTCTTGACGAAATGCAAAGTGGCATGTACAGCAAGGCTGAGAAATTTCTGAAAAGTTCTATTGTGGAGATTAAGTCTTTTAAGGAATTTGAGAAAGTTGTTAAAGACAAGAAGATTGCTGCAGGAATGCATTGTGGTGATATAAGTTGTGAAGACAATGTAAAGGATAAGCTGGAGGGTGTCAAGGCAATGTCTATGCCATTTGGACAAGAGAAGAAAACTGGGAAGTGTGTTGTTTGCGGAAGCCAGGGTAAATATTTTGTTTACTTTGCTAAGAGCTATTAATGGCAGGTCCCAAAATTTCTTTTCATAAGATATTTCTGGTGATAGTCTTCTGCCCTGTAGAATTCTGACGCTTTTGTAATTTCTGTTACTATTGGTTTCTTGTATTTTCCTGAATTTTCCAATCTTTCTTTTGACTGCAGGGCCTTTTTCTTTTGTTTTTCATTGTGGTAAAAAATAACAGACTTGTATTGGGTCCCGAAGTCCAGGCCTTGTCTGTTTAATGTGGTTGGGTTATGGATGCTCCAGAAAATATCTAGAAGTTTGTCATAGGATATTTTTGAAGGGTTGTATTCTATCTGGACAACTTCTGCATGGCCTGTTTTGTCAGTGCATACGTCCTTGTAGGTCGGGTTTTTCATCCTTCCACCCATGTAACCGACAGATGTAAAAATAACTCCCTTAAGCGTTCTGAAGGCTTCTTCAACTCCCCAGAAGCATCCTGCTCCGAATGTTGCTTTTTCTTTCTTCATTTTTATGGGGTTGCTCGGATTTGAACCGAGATCCTGGCCTCCCGAAGGCCAGAGCATAACCAAGTTGGCCCACAACCCCTAGCGAAGTTTTAAATATAAATGTTATTAATAAATTAATATGGTTTTGTGCCCTAGGTGCAAAAGCGCTAAAGTTCAGTTTGTGAAGAAAGGAGAGAAGATTCATCAGTATGTTATGAAGTGTTCTGA
>CAYIQA010000093.1:0-2259 GCA_964365475.1 Candidatus Woesearchaeota archaeon
CTAAATATGATCTAAGTGCATGACTAAAAGCGCCCCGTTCATGTCAAACACAGCCCCGTTTATTATGCTTAAATAATTTAATGCAACAGAGCTGTTTTTGTCGGCTTTCAAAGAAGCATCTTTTATCTTTTTGTTTGTGCTCTTGAACTTTCTTCCGAAATCTTCAAAACTCTTCAAGTCAAACTTATGGTACAAGGAATAAAAATTCTGCAGGTTGTAGTTTATTTCAGCCAGCAGCCTGACAGTGTCCTTGCTTACTTTATTCTCAACTAAATATCTGCTTAAGTCCCTGTAAAAATCCCCAATCTTCTCTACCTGTTCAACTATGTAGTAAATTGCATTGCTGTTCTCAATATCTGTCTTGTTCAGCACTCTTCTGCAGAAGTCGCAGTACTTGTTCTGTGTTTGATCTCTCAAAACAACTGCCTTAAGGTGCTCTTTGTTTTCATCTTCAGCAGCCTTCCTGCTTTCATCGGCAGTTGATATGAGAAAAAGCATTGCCCTGTTTATCATGCCTGCAAAATCATTTTTATTGACCTCTGTTATCTGCTTCATTTTTATATGGCCCTTTTCCTGCTCAACAACTTCAAACCCAGTCCACATTGTGTTTATCACATCATAAATTGATTTAAGCTGCTCGCTCGAGTTGAAATTTATCAGGACTTCATCATAGCCTTTCTTGTAAGAGGCGCCAACAACCCTGTTTAGCATTACATCGAGGTCGTGCACGTTTAATGTCTTTGATTTTCCGCTTTTCAGCTTTCCAAGATTAATAATCAAACTATCACCATCTTCCTCGACTTCAACCTCATCCCCTTTGCTGACCCCAAACTTCCTTGCCCACTTGTTCGGCAGGCTTACCATCAAGGTGCTTGGGCCTATCTTTGCCACTTTCCTTTTCATAAGAATTATAATCTAGACGGGGATATATAAATTTTTGTAATTGATTAGAATAAAAACATTAATAAACCGTTCTTAAATGTTATTTTCTTATGGATCAAAACTTAGCTCCACATTATGCAGGGAAGCTTTCCAGATGGATGCGTAGGCTCAGGAAATTACTAAGGGGCTCTAAAAGGGGGGAAAAAAGAATCAACTGGGAGGAAATAAGTGAAGATAGGCATGAAGGGCTGACAGCAGTTCTTGTTGCTGAATCAGGCTGCTCTGCAAGGGTATTTAAGGCAGTTATACCAAATCCAGATGTCAAGGTTGGCTTAATGGGAAGGGTCTTATGTTCTGCAAGAGCCTACTGCAGCGAACAGGGACTTCAGTATACAGACCTTAGACTTTACAGGCCTGATGGCTCTTATTTAGAGAGCAGATCAGTTAAGCAGTGGGCGAACGAGCTTTTTGGAAAATGAAAATGTTGGATTATTGATTATGAGAGAAATCGAGTTAACAGAAAAGGCAAAGAAGCGTTTAGCAAAAGCCCGTAAATACCAATATTTTAAATACATTAAACTATAAAAATGCAACCATGAAAACAGGAGATTACGACCTGGAGCTTGAAAAATTGGCTGAGAGAATCAAGAAAGAAAAAGCCAAGACAGTCTGCATCCAGCTGGCAGACGGCCTGAAGCCACATGCAACAAAGATTGCAGATTATCTTGAGGAAAAGACAGGTGCAAAAATCCTGATATGGCTCGACACAAACTGGGGAAGCTGCGACTATCCAGCTTACCTGAAGGGCGTTGACCTGCTAGTCAATTTCGGCCACACATCGCCGATGGACTTGGTGCCGAATCCGTAAAATGTCAAAGATACTAACCTTTGGAATAATATTACTTTTCATCTCAATAATTTTGATATTTATTGGTAGCCTCATTCAAAAATCCTCAAATGTCAAGACAGCAGGCGGAATTTTCATTGGCCCTATCCCACTTTTTGGTTTTGGTGAGAAGAAAATGTTTTATTTTCTGTGGATATTGGCTGTTGTCGTTTTCATCTTATTTTATTTCATATTAAAAAATTAGTAGGTCCTTCTTAATTTATTGAAAACATTTTCGCCGCTGTAGCTGTCTTCTTCAGTATGAGTCATAATCCTATTAAGCATTTCATTTGGTTGGATAAAATGCCCTTTTTCGTGGGCTATAACATCTTTCCTTGTGATAACATCCCTTACTACATCAGCATTAATATGGACAACCTTCTCGTCTTTGTACCAGTCAATAAAACCCAAAACACCAGCGCCCATTATATAGCTGCTCAAGAAGACAACCCTGGCATAATCTTCAGCCCTTTCTAAGAAACCTTTCTCTT
>CAYIQA010000094.1:0-2210 GCA_964365475.1 Candidatus Woesearchaeota archaeon
AGGACGCTAAAGGCTACAAGAATATAGCAGAATATGAAATTATTATCACAAAAAAGAGCGGACCTGACTGGACACCGCCATCAATAGTATTCACAAGCATTGAAAACGGAGCATTTATTCCTTACAATGCAAACTCAACCGGGCTGACTTTGTATGTAGATGAGCCTTCAGCATGCAGGTGGGACAAGAATGATTTGGACTTTGGTTCAATGGGCAATTTCTTCGTATGCGACGAGCAGGACCTGGACGAGTTTAACAATTACGAATGCGACACACTTTTAACCGGGCTGGAAAACAAGGACAACAATTTCTATTTCAGGTGCAAAGACAATAACAACAACACAAATGCGCAGAGCTACCAATTTGTGCTGAAAGGAACCCAAACACAATTGAAGATAAGTTCTGCTCTGCCGACAGGAACAATATTCACACAAGACACAGCATTGCAGGCCACAACCTCTGGCGGGGCCGAAAACGGCAAGGCAACATGCGCATTTTCATCAAACAATATTACATATGCAGATTTTTTCACCACAGAAGGTACAATCCACACACAGCAGCTGGAGGATCTTCAGCTTGGCACATACCGCTACTTTGTAAACTGCAGAGACAAGGCAGGAAATGAGGCAAATGGGGAGATAAACTTTGCAGTAAATGTTGACAAGCTGGCCCCAAAAATAAAGTATATCTACAAAGATACTAACAGCGTTCATGTAGTCTTGGACGAGCCTGCTGTATGCGAATATCTGGAAAAATCATTTTCATACGGCTCAGGGATTAAGACAGGCAGCCAACTGAGCGCAGAGCATACCATTCCGCTTTCAGGAAAAGAAGCGTACATTATCTGCGAAGACAAAGACAAAAATAAAAGCCCGATCGTGAAGATAGTTTTATAAAGAACTAGGAGTTTACAATTAAATCCAAAAAGGGGTTAAAATAATGAAAAGAGGCCAGATTACGACCTTTGCAATTGTAGGAATTGTAATTGTTGCAGCTGTTATTCTTGTCATGTACTTAAGGGGCCAGTTCTTTTTCGGGCCTGTGACCCCTGAAAACCTGGGGACGAAGCTTGATGCTGTTGGTGAGCACATAAAGACCTGCATTGAGGAGACAGCTCCGGATTTTATCAAGAGAATAGGGCTTCAGGGCGGGCATCTTTCAACACCTGAAGGCACTTTCAGGATGAGAAACGACGTGCCAATAAGCTACCTCTGCTATAACATTCCTGATGAGAAAACATGCCTGAACAGGATGCTTTTAAGGTCTGAAATGGAGGAGGAGCTTGCGTCTGCTATTGACACTGGACTAAACAGCTGCATTAATCTAAACCAGTTCGGAAGAGGATACGAGATTTCATCAGGAAGAAGGAAGACAACGGTTTCTATTGGGGAGTTTAATGTCATTGTTGAGGTTAACCTGCCGGTAACTTTGAGGAAAGGAGATGTTGATGTCAAGGAAGACATGTTCACAGCTACGTTTGACTATCCGCTTGGCAAATTGTACGAGACAAGCCAGGATGTTATTAATGTTGAGGCTGAATTTGGGGAGTTTGACCAGCTTGGATACATGCTTGACAAGCGCGGCCAGATAATAATAGAGAAAGACAGGCCATACCCAGACAAGATTTATGTGCTCAAAGCAAAAAACAACGACTATGTATTCCAGTTTTTTGTCGAGGGTGAACCTAATTGATAGGCAAAGCACTATTTCAGGCAGCTGTAATTATCTTAGCAATATTTTCAGTAGCTGATTTTACAGAAGTTTCTGCTGCGGAGCAGAAAGTTTGCTGCGAGAAGACAACATCCGGGGAATTCTGCCAGTACACTGAAGCAAGCAACTGCGATCCAAGCGCAAAGTCTGCAGCCACAAGCTGCGAACAAACAAGCTTCTGCAAGCTCGGATGCGGCTATGATGACAACGAAGCCAGATGCTTCAAAAACACTCCCAGAGCAACATGCAATTCCAATGAAGAATGCACATGGTATGAATCTGCAAAGTGCGATGTTCCGCAGTGCGAGCTTGGATGCTGCGTTCTTGGAGGAGAGGCAAGCTTTGTGACAGAGGCAAGATGCAAGCTAGAAGCAAGCAAGAATGAAAATGTCGAGATGATATTTGACAATACAGTAACTTCTGAGCTGGCGTGCATAAATATGGCCAGATCAGGAGAGAAGGGGGCATGTGTGTTCCCAGACGGAACATGCAGCTTCACA
>CAYIQA010000095.1:0-2172 GCA_964365475.1 Candidatus Woesearchaeota archaeon
AAGTGCAGCGCAATATTTATAAATGGTCTCTGGGATGCTAGTGATAAAGATGGGAAAAAAATCCAATGGGTTGTTCACGGGAAAGAAGCTAAAAGACAAGAGGAAAAGGTTCAGGTGGAACAACAAGTGGTTCACAAGAAGAAGGCTAAACCTCAAGGAGAAGGCTGATCCTTTAGAAGGAGCCTCGCAGGCAAAGGGGATAATTCTTGAAAAGACTGAAAGGGAGGCAAAGCAGCCAAACTCTGCAATGAGAAAATGCGCCAAAGTCCAGCTCAAGAAAAACGGCAAGATAATCACTGCATTCGCCCCAAAAGACGGCGCAATAAAGATGATGGACGAGCATGATGAGGTCGTTGTTGAGTGCATAGGCGGGACAATGGGAAGGTCCAAGGGAGATTTGCCAGGCGTGAGATGGCAGATTATCAAGGTAAATGACCAGAGCCTTGATGCCCTGCTGAAAGGAAAGATAGAGAAAGGAAGAAGATGAAAGTTCTAGGGAAGTGGGATGTTGGAAATATAAATGTTATCGACCCCGGGCTGAAAGACTATATTAACCTGAGGCCTGTTTTTGTACCGAGAACAGCAGGAAGATACTCAAAAACCAGATTCTGGAGGAACAAGTATAATGTTGTTGAGAGGCTGATAAACAAATTGATGGTTCCTGGGCACAAGGGAAAAAAACATTTTATCAGCTCTGGAAGGTGCGGCGGAAAAAGCCTGACTGCTATCAATATTGTCAGAAAAGCATTTGAAATAGTGGAGCAGAAAACCAAGAAGAACCCTATTGAGATCTTTGCAAAAGCCATTGAGAATGCTGCTCCCCGCGATGAAATTACCACTATTGAATACGGCGGGGCCAAGTATCCGCAGGCAGTTGACTGCAGTCCACAGAGAAGGGTTGACCTTGTGCTTAAATTTTTCATTCAGGGGAGCTACCAGAGAAGCTATGGAAAAAAGGCAAAGGCGCATGAAGCACTGGCAGATGAGATAATGAGGGCCTGCACTAACGACGGAAAGAGCTTCGCAATAGCTGCCAAGCTGCAACTTGAAAGGCAGGCTGACGCTGCAAGGTAATCCTGAAGTCCAGAAGGTTTATTAATAAATTCTGAGATATTGTGGTCATGATTGAAGGCATACTTTTTGACTTAGACGGGGTGCTTGCAGATACTGAGCCAATCAGGTGCGCGAGCACCAGGGAAGTTCTTTCCATGCATGGGATTGACTTAGGCGAAAAAGAGTTTTATGACCACTGGACAAGAAAGGGAAGAAACCTTGCTGACTTCCTTGTTGAAAAAGGCATTAATCTTGACGCTGGAGAGATAAGGGAAGAGAGAATTGGAGTATACCACAGAATGCTAAGAGAAAGACTAAAACCCATTGACAATGCAGACTCTGTTGTCAGAAGGCTTTCGGAAAAATACCAGCTTGGCCTTGTTACCGGGTCATACAGGAGCGATGCAAAAGAAGTTCTCGAGATTCTCGGCATTGCAGGTTATTTCAAAGTTATGATTACATCAGAAGACGTTCAGAGAGAGAAGCCAAATCCA
The DNA here is from genome assembly GCA_964365475.1 of Candidatus Woesearchaeota archaeon. Lineage (GTDB taxonomy): Archaea > Nanobdellota > Nanobdellia > SCGC-AAA011-G17 > DATDVL01 > CAYIQA01. Next base: position 1,548 of record CAYIQA010000095.1, read on the forward strand.
GATGGATTTCTTCTGGCAAGCGCGAGACTTGGCATACCGCCAGTAAGGATAGTAACAATTGAAGATGCTGAGAAGGGTGTTGTTGCCTCATACATGGCAGGAATGAAGTGCATTGCTATACCAAGAGAAGCAACAAAAGACAATAACTTTTCCCTTGCAACCAGGGTGCTGAAAGGCATAGAAGAGATTACTCCCGAGCTGATTGAATCTATCTGAAAAACAAAAACATTTTTAAACCATTTTCTGGGTTGTTTAAGTGATATGGGAAGCGCTGCAACTCTTGAGGAATTTAAAGAACTGATGAGGAAGCCAGTTAACATCAGGAACGTCTGCACTTCTGCACATATACATCACGGAAAAACTGCCCTCACAGACACACTTCTAGCAGCAGCTGGCCTGATGAGCGAGAAGGCAGCTGGAGACCTGGAGGAAGGAATGACAACATGGCAGCACAAGGATGAGCAGGAAAGGCTGCTTACAGTAGATGCTTCAAATGTCAGCATGACACACGGGTTTGAAGGTCAGAGGTACTTAATCAATCTGATTGACACCCCGGGGCATGTAGACTTTGGCGGAAATGTCACAAGGGCAATGCGCGCAATTGACGGAACTTTTGTTCTTGTTT
>CAYIQA010000096.1:0-2147 GCA_964365475.1 Candidatus Woesearchaeota archaeon
TGCTCTTGATGAAAAAGAATTAACGCCGGAGCATACTCATCTGGAAATAAGCCCGACTGTCATGTTCGGCCTGACAACAAGCCTGGTCCCGTATGCAAACTTCGGACAGTCAACAAGGCTTAACAGGGGAAGCAAGACACAGAAGCAGGCCCTGGGATTGTACGCATTAAACTACCTGCTGAGAATGGACACTGATGTCTCTGTTCTCCAGTATCCGCAGCAGCCAATAGTCAGCACATTCATGCATGACATAATCAAATACAACAAGCACCCTGCAGGGCAGAATATTACAATTGCATTAATGAGCTATGAGGGATACAACATGAGCGATGCAATAATAATAAACAAGGGAAGCATTGAAAGGGGGCTGGCAAGAAGCTTCTACTTCAAGCCTTATATTTCTGAAGAGCTAAGATATTCAGGAGGTTTAGTTGATGAAATAGCAATACCTGTAAAGGAAGTCAAGGGATACAAGAGCGAGAAGGATTACAGGTATCTTGAGGATGACGGCATTATCTATCCTGAGCAGAATGTAAACACTGATGATGTTCTTATTGGAAAGACAAGCCCGCCAAGATTCCTGGGAGAGCTTGAGGAATTCAGCGTGGCTGCAAACACAAGGAGGGAAAGCTCGGTTGCTGTCAAAAGAGGGGAAGAGGGGATAGTTGACTTTGTTGCAATAACTGAAAATGAGGAAGGAAACAGGATAGTGCAGGTAAGATTAAGAGAGCAGAGGATACCTGAGATCGGAGACAAGTTTGCATCAAGATACGGCCAGAAGGGTGTTGTAGGGATGATAGTGCAGCAATCTGACATGCCGTTCTCAGCATCAGGAATAGTTCCGGACATTATATTTTCTCCGCATTCAATACCAAGCAGGATGACAATAAGCCACCTTATAGAGGTCATAGCAGGAAAGGTCGGGGCTTTGACAGGAAGGCAGATTGACGGAACAACTTTCAACTCAGAACCTGAGGATGGACTAAGAAAGACGCTTCTTGACATGGGATTCAGAGAAGACGGGACTGAAAGAATGTACAACGGGATTACAGGAGAGGAATTTGAAGCAAAAATATACACTGGAAACATGTACTACCTGAGACTCAAGCACATGGTTGCGAACAAGCTGCATATGAGGGCATCTGGAAGGGTGCAGCTGCTGACAAGGCAGCCTGTAGAAGGAAGAAGCAAGGGCGGGGGCCTGAGACTTGGGGAGATGGAGAAAGACTGCCTTGTGGCGCATGGTGCATCATTATTGCTAAAAGAGAGATTTGACTCAGACAAGACAGTTGTGCATATCTGCGAGCAGTGCGGGATGTTTGCAGTCAATGATACTTTCAGAAGCAGAAGATTCTGCATAAAATGCGGGAGCAATGTTGAGATTACTGCGATTGAGATAAGCTATGCATTCAAGCTGCTGCTTGATGAGCTGAAGTCCATGGGAATATCGCCAAGATTGAGGCTAAAGAGCAAGTACTAGAGCCTTTGAACCTTTCTTTTGAAAAGAAACGTTCACGAAAGAAAAGGAAAAAGCCTCGGGAAAAACAAAGCGTTCAAGGAAAAAACAAAAGAAAAAAAATGGCAGACGAATATATTTACAAGCATGTGGGAAGTATCGAGTTCGGATCATTCAGCCCTGAGGAGATTGAGAAGATGAGCACTGTAAAGATAGTTACAGCAGAGCTCTATGACAAGGAGGGATATCCTGTTGATGCAGGCTTGATGGATGTAAGGCTCGGGGTGATTGACCCTGGATTAAGATGCAAGACCTGCGGGGGAAAGCTCAAGGAATGCATGGGCCACTTCGGACATATCGAGCTTGCAAGGCCGGTGATTCACATAAAATACATCAAGAATATCCTTGATTTTCTAAGAACAACATGCAGCGCATGCGGAAGATTGCTGATGCAGGACAAGGACAGGGAGTCATGGAAAGATTCAATAATAAAGGCTGAAAGGGAAAGGGGAATTGAGGCAAGAAGAGACAAGGTTGCAGAAATCATATCAAGCCTGAAGAACATAAGGAAATGCCCGCACTGCAAGGAAAAACAATACAGCGTCAAGCTTGAGAAGCCGAGCACATTTATGGAGAATGACAGAAGGCTTTCGCCTATTGAGATAAGGACAAGGCTTGCAAGAATAAGCGA
>CAYIQA010000097.1:0-2130 GCA_964365475.1 Candidatus Woesearchaeota archaeon
GCGCTTTTCCAATTGGAATTGCGTAAGATTCTTCCGGAACTTCCTGCTTCATTGCCCTGTAAAGTTTCTTAGGTTCAAAGAAAATTACCGGGTCTGGATCTCTTATTGAAGATATTAAAAGACCCTTTGCATCATATGGTGTTGAAGGGATGACTGTCTTTAGCACAGGGGTGTGCACAAAATAAGTTTCTGGCGCGTCTGAATGATGCTCAAGTGCGTTTACTCTTCCACCATAAGGCATGCGCACAACAATAGGAACATGAAATCTCCCCCTGCTTCTGTTTCTCAATCTTGATGCGTGGCTTATAAGCTGGTCAAGAGCAGGCAGTGCAAAACCTTCAAACTGGATTTCTGCAACGGGTTTTAATCCTAGCAGAGACATGCCAATTGAGAAGCCGACAATTCCGGATTCTGCCAGGGGGGTGTCTATAACCCTTGATGGCCCAAATTCTTTGATTAAGCTGTCTGTGCCCCTGAAGACACCGCCGTCAACGCCAACATCCTCGCCAAGAACAATTACCTCTTTATCTGCTTGCATTTCCTGCCTTAAGGCCTGGTTGATCGCCTGGACTATGTTAAGTTCCGCCATTGTTTTATCACGTCTCTCCTAAATCATCTTCTGGCGCGCCTCTTGGAAGCCAGCATAGGCCCCTGCTTTTTCTGCCGTTGTGCCAGTTAGGATCACTAAACTTTAAGTGCGCTCTTTCAATAGCTTTTTTCTCTTCTTCTGATAAACTTCCGGTAAAGTAGCTGCCCAATGTCATGTTTTCAGTTAGTGCTTTGTATATATCTTCTAGTTTTACTTCTGGCCTGTGTTTTTTAACCCATGTCAGGCGAGAGCGAAGTTCTTCTATGTCAGCATCCGAATATGCTCTATTATTCATCATTCTAATTGTTTTTTCTGCTATTGGATAATTAGTGTAATCAAACAAAAGAATTCCGTGCTGCATGACACAATCTCTTGTAAGGCGCTGGGCATTTCCACCCATTTTCCTTCCTTCAACGTGAAAATCATGCTTACCTCTCATCTCAATATCCATACCCAGGGATGCAACGGCCTTGGCAAGCCTGTCACAAAACTCGTAATAGAATTCTGTTGAGCTTTTACTTATTTTTTCCTCTACTGGAAAAAAAGCGCTATAAGACATATCTCGGTAACCATCATGAAAAACAGCACAGCCACCACCAGTTGTTCTTACTATGCTAACACCGTATGCATTGCATTTATCTTGATTTATATCAGAGACGTCTTGTGGTCTTGCTATTGATATAGATGGCTTCCAGTGATGCAGTACAAGTGTTGGCGGACTTAATCTTCTTCCAACAAAATCCTGAAGCACTTCATCCATTGCAACAATTATTCCTGGATCTCTCATGTCTGCAGGTATTACACGCCATACTATTTCTTCCAAGCTCATTCCCCCTTCTCACCTTGGCCAAATTGTTTTAAATCTTGAAGTGTCTGCTTGAATTCTCTTTGCTGCTCCTTCAACTCTGGAGTAAGTTCAGCATACATATAGCTAAATATTCCCTCTGGGTTTTGTGGCGGTGTTGACTCATATTTTTTTACAGCATTTTCAATTTTAGCATTTGCCTCATCAGTGACTTTTTTCTCATAATTTTCATTCCATAATTTCTTTGATTTCATGTAAATCTTTAGCCTTAATATCGGATCTTTCTTCTCCCAGGCTTTGACTTCTTTCTCGCTTCTGTATTTTGTATGGTCATCTGCTGTTGTGTGGTTTGACATTCTGTAGGTTTCGCATTCTATGAAACTTGGGCCTTTGCCTTTTTTTGCATTGTCTAAAGCTTCCTTTACTACTTTGTAGACGGCGAAAATATCATTCCCATCAACCTGAATGTAGTTATTAAAACCGTAAGCGATTGCTTTTTGAGCCAATGTAATGGAAGCAGTCTGCTTGCTTCTCGGAACAGAGATTGCCCACTGGTTGTTCTGGCAGATGAAAACTGCCGGCAGCTTGAAAACACCTGCAAAGTTCATTGCCTCGTGGAAATCTCCTTCTGATGTTGCGCCGTCACCAAAATAGATTGCAACTGCCCCCTTCTGCTTCTTGTATTTTAGCGCATATGCAATCCCTGCACCGTGCAGTGTCTGTGTGCCGACAGGAA
>CAYIQA010000098.1:0-2129 GCA_964365475.1 Candidatus Woesearchaeota archaeon
ACCTCTTTTCCATATTCTTTTAATAAACCCCTTTATTTATAAGCTTTTTTACCTAGTTACTTTGATTTCATTGCTGTACAACTCAACAACGTAATCGTAATTTAAGCTCATTCTCACATCAGGCTCTGCTGGCTCAGGATCATTCACCCTTCCCTTGCATGAAACAACAGCCTTTCCTTCTTTCAGCTCAAGCGTCAAAGGCAGGCTTTCATACACATTCTTATCCCTATTATCCTTTGACTGGTCAGACTGGCATCTCAATCCGATTTCATAATTTTTCAGGTCAGCATTAAACATAATCCCTTTTTCTGTTATATTCCCCTGGCCTTTGTTTTCTATGTGAAACTTGAGGTCAACCTCGTAATAATTTTCCTTGACTCCAAGTATCTGCTTGTCAATTTTGGTTACAGTAATAGGCATCTGCCTTGCAGGCCCTGAAAAAGAGGTTTCGCCAAGTCTTTCAGGGCATCTGAAGTTCTTCACGCTCGGATTAGCCAGGCAAAGCTTCCCAGTTATCCTCTCATCAACATTATAAGTATACTCCAGATAAAGCCTGAACTTCTCCTCGTTCGCATATTTCAGTTTCACAAAATAAGGTCCAAGGCTTACATCCCCTGCCTGGTCCAGGTCAAAGCTTGTTGCAAGCTTAGTCCCCTTTCTGACAAACTTGGCATAGTCATAGTTAAGCTCCTCGCTCTTCTGTTCGTCATCAACATTATAGACAGCGCCCGCAACAACAACAGACCCCTTTACTCCTGCTCTAGAATCTAAATCGCTTTCAATTCTTTTCGTCGGCAATAAATAAACATAGGACTCAAGCTCCCTTGGAAGATAATTCTCAAAATGCAGGCCGATATAAAATCTCCCGCCTTCTATTTTTCCAGGCGGCTTGTTCTCAACAAAATTTACTACTATCCCCCTTTTCGCGCTCAGAACTCCTATCGGTATTCCCTCCTCTCCGAATAAATCCTGGACCTTGCCACTTTCCCTGAGCTTCTGATAGGTGTTGCACCCGCCCAAAAGCACTGCCAATATTATCAACAATATTATTTTTCTCATTTCATCCTCAAACCTTGTTGTTAAATTTCACGCTCGCATCCTCTGTAACCTCATAGTCATATTTTCCATCCATGCACATGCGCGAAGCCTGGAGCTTTCCTCTTTCATTTGAAGTTTCCCTTAGCATAAACACATAATTCAATGTCCTGTCTCTCGCATCCAGGCTCATATCCTTTCCCTTTCTTCTCATCTCAAGCTTGTCGTTTATGTTCTTCACGAAAGGGCTCTGTTCTGTTAGCTCATCTGAAACAACGAATGAAGCATCATCCTTCTTTAGCTCAAACACATCATGCTCATAATCAAGCCTGATCAGCTTGACTTTTGACAAATCCCCGTTATAGCTGGAGTCTCTTCTCATTGCTGCTGTTAGTGAATAGGCATTAGGCGGGGTATACCCAGAACCTGACTTTGTAGGATCTGGAAACACCCATGGCTGAGGCTGTGTCTTAACATCTAATATTGTCAGCCCGCATCCCTCATCACACCATCCCTCATTCTTAATATCCGGGCCCGTCATCCTCTCTCCTTTCTTGACATTGTAAACATCAATGCAGCTTCTTGTTGTGAAATCCATGTACATTCCAGTCAGCACAACCTGCTTTGTTACATAATCCTCAGAAGGATCTCCCCTTGTCAGCTTACCTGTTGTGGCGCTGTCAAAAGAACACTCAAGGTTAAGACTAACGCTATCTTCATTTGCACCGCTGAACTTGATAGAATCCCCGCCCTTCCCAAGTATCTCAACTTTACCGTCAAGCTCAACTATTCCAGTGGGCGTCTTCTCCTTTATCCTGCATCCAAACTTGACCTCGCTCTCACTTCCTTTAAACAAATCAACTTTTACATCAATTGCCCTGATTTTCACTTCGCTGCCAAAGGAGAAATAAGGCAAAACTGGCAATATCTTGCTTGAATCAAAAACAATTCCCTTCTTCACAACAGCCTCCTTTGTCTCGGGCTGGTTAAATCCATACCTGTCCTCTACATACCCAGCAGGATCTTTGATAAGTTTTGATAAATCCTTGATAAACTTGCTTGGAGCGCTGGCTGCTGGCTGCTGCTCGCTTTCT
>CAYIQA010000099.1:0-2116 GCA_964365475.1 Candidatus Woesearchaeota archaeon
TGGACTATCACTAAGCCAATCGCTATTAATCCAATCAAGATTGTAAAAGGCCTTACATAGCCTATAAAGAGAAAAACATTCAGCCATGCTGACATGAAAAGGAAATACAACACGCCCGATGCAAATACAAAAGAACCGACAAGCAGCCAGATTTTCCTGCGATCCTTGAGACCAATAACCAATGAAATCAAGTAAACAAGAACCCACATTGCGCATGGATTAAAACCGTCAACCAGGCCGAGAACAACAGAAAGGACTGGCAGTGAGTAGTCCATGACGCTTATCTCTCCGAAAAAAGGGACATTCACAGACTTGAGCTTCTGCTGGCCTGTTGATTCTGGGGCAATTGACTCTGATGTGACAAGCAGAAGAACGCCCACTATTGCCAGGATTATTATCAAATATCTATTGAACTTGTTGTGATAAAGTTCCTTCATCCATGACTTCAAACTCATCTGGCTTCAAGAAAAATCTTCTTTTTGGGTGCTTATAAATCTTTCAATTTGCTGAAAATAAAAAAAGAAAAAGGAATTACCTGCACATCTTCCGGCATTCCTTGCAGTTTGCCTTGCAGACATGGCATAATCCCCATAAGACTATCACTGCAGACCACCAGTTTATTCCCCAGAAGTCCCAGGTTCCGAAGTCTACAAGAAGGAAGATTATACCCAAAATTAGGAATAGCCATCCTGAAACCTTACAGCATTTTTGGCACATCATATTACAACACCTCCTGGCTTTTTTATGATGAAATTAGTATATAAATGTGTTGCTGAAGAACTCAGGTTCAGAAGATTTATAATGCTAATTTTTAGGAAAATTCCTTATGGACATAGCAAAATTTTTCTACAGGCCGCAGACAGTTGGCGAGATTTTAGAAGGAAGAACTGCTACAAGAAGCGGTGCCTCTGATTTGGTTGGTAAAATCGAGGGCTTAAAGGAAGATGAAGCGCTTGTTGTAACCGAACCAATAATTCCTGGCGGCTATGGAAGATATCCGTTGTTTGAAGATCCTCAAAACTTCCTGAAAAGGGGGGAACTTGTGAGGCTGAGAACACCCCAGAGCATAAGAGAGGCAGTAGAACAAAAAGCAGGGCCCGCAAGATTAAGGATTGATGCTTTTGAGAATTTAAGCGAAGACAGGGCTTACTGCGGATTCAGCTGGACAGGATTAAGAGATGGAAGAAAAAGAATAGTTCATTTAGATGATGTTATTTTAGGAACAAAATTGTTTGTTTATTCATCAACAGCCAGGCCAAAAGATGACAGGATAGAAATAAGGGGATATGATAACCACCACAGGGTTAGAGATGTTGGGGCAGTATTTATCTGCAGTGTTCCTTCCAGATCTCAGGAATTCAGCGACAGACCTCATTATGTAAAGCTTTCTGGGGTGCCGTCACCAAGGCATTACCTGCAGTATGCAACATGGTTTGACCTTGAAGGAGAGCACTTGTGCAGGAAAAAAGCCAACTGGGAAATAACCTACAGGTTTGTCCAGAATCCAGTTGTATTCTGCCCGCACGAGATTGCTGCATTCCTAGCAATTTCAAAGATGTATTGCGGGCAAACTGGGAGAATGCCCTTAACTCCTTTCCCGCTGCCAACTGAGATGACGGTGGCTTTCTGGAGAAAACTTACAGAGCAGGTTGTCTGCGAGGTTGACATGCTAGACAATAATAAAAATACCAGGCTAAGAAAGGACGGCACACCAAGAAGAAAGAAAAGGCCGACAAACTTTGCTGACAGGGAAAGGCTACTTTGGCAGCTCGTTGCAAGACACGGGCATAAGGCGACACTTTTTGCTAAGGGGAAAAAATTTAGGGACTATAAATGGGTTTAGACTACTTTTAATTTTATTCCTTCTAATTTTATATTTCCAGCATTAGTAACTCTTCTTTTTATTTTTGTGCATAATCTTCCCTTCTTCACATAGGTTTTCTTGTGATACCTCTTGAAATTTTTGCATGCCTCTTTTAGTTTCAGTGGCGGACCAATGACTTCTTTTTTTATTGGCAAAGTTAAGTTCTTAATCTTGAAATAAAAATAAGCCTTTTTGTTCCAGTGCCATCCCTTGTCTAATATCTTGAAATCATTTCTCTCAAGTTCAAATGCC
>CAYIQA010000100.1:0-2082 GCA_964365475.1 Candidatus Woesearchaeota archaeon
GCAATCATGGTGAAAATTGCCTTAAGACTCATCTCAAAGCCTTTACTCATTCTTCACCTCTACAAAAACATCATTCAGGCCTGCCTTGGTTTCTATGATCACGTTTAGCTTTCCGTCTCTCTTTACAACACAAAACGGATTTTTGCCAGCTCCATTCTTCATGTGTTCAATTCTAAACTGGGTTTTGAAATAGCTGCCAAGAGGTAAAATAAACATGTTGTCTTTTGTATCTTCCAAAACAGCCTGGAAGAATTCATCAGCGGCTATGTTTACAGGTTTTGAATCATCATAGAAACAAACTTCTTTTGCTTTTGCTGGCATTACTAAGCTTAACTTCTTTGAGCTGCCAACATCAAAATTGTAATATGTGTCAATATTATTTTTGAGTATTGCTGCAAACTTGCTTAGTTCAACATCTTCAGCCCCGCCCTTTATGTCAATAAAGCTCTTAACTCCGAAAACTAGTATTAGTGCACCTACAAGTATTGCGAAAATCATAATAAAAGGCTGGCTGAATAATTCCCCTTTCATGTTTCACCCCTTTTTGTCCAGAAATGAGAAATGTTAAGAATTTATAATATTATCCTTCTGGATCTATTAGGGGTATATCTTGTAGCTTCCCTCATTGCCAAAGACGTCTTTGCACCTCACAAAGTACAGCGAGCTGTCGAGTGTTGCTTCATGCTCTGTGGTCATTTCCCCAGTCATTAATGTCCCCTTTCCAAACACAAAGTCTCCCTTAGTTGAGTATTCGCATGTTGTTTCCTCATTGGTCTCAAGATGCAATATTGTCCCGCTCTTGTAAACTTTAGTTATTACCGGCGCTTTCAGGTCAACGCTTACTCTGAATGATACTTTTGACTCTGCCAAGTTTCCGCCCTTGTCAATGCAGAACATGTTGAAATTGTAGTTTCCAGACGGAAGGTCCAGGAGCGGCTGCCTGTGCACGTTGCTTCCTGTCTCGACAAAGTCAACTGCGTTCTCTATTGTGTCCTTTGAGAATGCGCATGTTGCCTTTCCGCTCTCAGCCCCGGCTGCTGTCTGCACAACAAGCTCAGGATTGTTTGTAAACACCTCTCCCTGAGGGCCTGCGCTTGTTATCTTTAATGGTATTGTTCCTCTTAGTGTGAACTTGTAGCTTTCAATGTTCACATTTCTCTTGCTCTCATCTTTCTCATTTGGCTGGTCTTTGCACCTGAAATAAAAGTTGTTAATCTGATTAGCTTTCAGTCCGCTTAATATTGTTGTGCAGTCATACAGTCCATAATAAACAGATGCTGGCTTGAAGCTGTTCTTGTTGCATGCAAAGCTGCTCTGCATGTTATCAAAGTCTGTATCTACAGCACTCCATCTGCACTCACTAGGCTCGTTAGCATAAACTGTTAAGGGTGTTATATTTACATTGGCAGCAACAAACCCGTTGTTCTCAATGCTTGTCAGCTCAATTGTTGGCGGTGTCAGGTCTGGCCCTGGTTGTATTCCAAATCTTATGAAGTAATCCCTTTCATTCTTGTTTGCTGCTGCATCCTGGCATCTTGTGTAAATCTGGTAATTGCCTCCATTTGTCAGTTTGAGCACTTCAGGCTCTGCAAGCTCGCTTGGCAAAGTGAACACCATGGTATGATTATAGTCAAATAAAGTGTCTCCAAAGTAATTCTGCATTTCATCAAACCTTGTTGATGCATTAAGTGCAAACTTGCACTGGCTCGGCTCGTTTGTCTTTATCCCCAAGGTGACTGGAGTAAAAGGTTTTATTTTGTCTTTTATTATGTAGCCCCTGTTTGGCGTGTCTTCTATCTTAAGGCTTTTGTCCATTGCCTCCTTCAGCAAGTTTATAACAGGCGAGTTTACATCATTCGGATTTGAGTCAACACACTTTTCATTCGACGTTCCCTCGTTTACAAGCCTGCATGTCTGTCCCAGTGACTTGCACCTGTATTCAGAGCACGGCTTGCCGTCTTCCCCGCACTTCTCGCAGTCTCTTCCCCCAGTAGGCGCAACCCATGGCTTGCAAGTAACATTAATCGTTTCTGTTTTTGTATCTGCAAACAAAACATCAACAAGATTGTAAACTGTCCATGC
>CAYIQA010000101.1:0-2070 GCA_964365475.1 Candidatus Woesearchaeota archaeon
GTCTATAATAACCAGAATAATAAGGATAGCCATAGCCTCCCATCACCCCATAGCCAGCATGGCCATACATATAGGCGTCAACAAAACCAGCGCTGACTAAAAGGAATACAATTAGCAACAATATCTTCATTGCCCCCCTCATAGCCACTTTATAATATCCAAGAATATATAAATCTAGTGAACCTTGTCATCACAAATTATCATGAATAAAGTTTAAAAACCTCGGCTCATCCCTATATTATGAATGAAACCGGTAAAAGGGATGAAATGCACAATATGCGGCACAGACCTAGAAGTCCCTTTATGTTGCAATGAAGACATGCAGCATGACAAGGATTCAGAAAGCGAAGAGAAGTTGGTATGCAATTTGTGCGGTGCAACAGAGCCGATCCCTATATGCTGCAATAAAAAAATAGTTATAAACGCGTAAAGAGGTGGAAAATGGATTTAGATATCCTTCAGAAATTGAGCCTAGCTTATGGGCCGTCTGGCAATGAGGAGGAAGTCCGCTCGCTGATACGGAAAAAAATAAGCCCTTATGTTGACAAGGTTTACACTGACAAATACGGAAACCTGATCTGCTACAAGAAAGGGAAAGGCCCTAAGATTCTTCTTGTTGCGCATATGGATGAGATTGGCTTGATGATAAAAGGGATTGATAATGAAGGTAATATTTTCTGCTCTGCAATAGGTGGAGTTGAGCCTGAAAACATGATCGGAGAGCGCGTCAAGATCAAGACAAAGAAGGGATTTATTCACGGGGTTATAACAACAAGCACTGTAAGCAACAACGATATTATAACAAAGGTCATTGATATAAAAGAGATGTTTGTTGACACTGGTTTGAGCAAGAAAGAGCTGATAAAGCTGGAAGTCCAGCCTGGAGAATATCTGAATCTTGAGCGCTATTTCATGACTTTAGGCTCAGATAATTACGTGTGCGGCAAAGCCATGGACGACAGAGTTGGCTGCTATATTCTCATAGAGCTTGCAAGAAAACTCAGGAATGTCAAGCAGGAGATTTACTACGTCTTCACAGTCCAGGAAGAGGTTGGCCTATACGGAGCAAAGACCTCAATCTATGGCCTTGATCCTGAATATGCAGTCATAGTTGATGTCACATCATCAGACGATAAATCAGCCCAGCCGACAAAGTTCCTCGGCAGGGGGCCGTGCCTGACAATCAAAGACGCTGACATGCTTTCAAACAAATGCGTTGATGAGTGGCTGAAAAAAGCAGCAAAAAGAAAAAAAATTCCCCTGCAGCTAGATATTTCAGACGAGGGAACAACAGACGCCCTGACAATTTCAATCTCAAAGGGGGGAATTCCGACAACCGTCCTTGGTGTTGCTGTAAGAAACCTGCACACAACAATTGGCATAACACACACAAAAGACATAGATAACTGCGTGGATGTCCTGGCAGAAGCCATAAAGAACCCGAATTTAATCTGTAAAGAGCACTAAGATGAAGGTTGCTATTGTCTCAAAAAATAACTCAAAGACTTCTCTCCAGTCTTTGCTAAAAAATGCAGGCTTTAAGATAGTGACAAAAAACCCGGATGTTGTTGTCTCGCATGGCGGCGATGGAACATTTCTTGTTGCCGAGCAGCTCTATCCAGGAGTGCCGAAAGCGGCAATAAAGTTTGGAAAAAGCAGAACCTGCTTCATATGCAGCTTCATTTCGCCAGAAGATGTTGTGCGCACCCTGAGAAAGAAAAAATATAGAATAAGGCATTTGAAAAAACTTGAGACCTCATTCAGGGGCAGGAAATTAAGGGCAATCAATGACATTGTGGTAAGGAACAAGCTGCAGACAGAGGCAATAAGATTCTCAGTTTATGTAAACAACAAAGAGATATACAAAGAGCTTATAGGTGATGGCATAATAGCGGCAACCCCCATAGGCTCCACATCATATTTTTACTCAGCAGCAAGAAAATCTTTCAGCAGGGGCATAGGAATAGCCTTCAACAATGTCTATGGGAAATCAGTTGGCCCACTATTTCTAAGAGACAGAGACGTTGTGAAATTTAAGCTCCTTGTTGGAGAAGCGTATGTCTCTGCTGA
>CAYIQA010000102.1:0-2014 GCA_964365475.1 Candidatus Woesearchaeota archaeon
AAAAAGGAATTTAGTAGTAACTTTCTCCGAATTCTTCAGTCTTTCCTGGTTTCTTTCCAATCAGTACAATCAACACGACCAGCAATACAATAAAGATTATTGCCAGTACAACTGTCAAAACAATGATTGGGCTTGTAGTACTTCTTCCTTCAAATGTCTTGCTGAAGTTAGCTGTATCAACCAGTGATCCATCTGAAGCAAATATGCTTACAGAGTAGGCATATGTTCCCGGAACACTTGATGTTGCGTCCACTGTAACCGTCTTGCTTGAACCTGCAGCTACTGCGACAAGGCTCTCACTCAGACCCAAAGCCAACGTTCCTGTTGACTGTGGGACAAGTCTGTAAACAACCAGTGCATTTGTTGGGTTCACAATAAGAAGCTGGTCTCCAGACACAATGAAGTTTCCTTCAGAAAAGGCGTTACCGATCAAAACCTGAACGGTCTTACTTTCTACAGTATCTTCGTTCTCAATCTTTACCTCAAGGGCATAGACGCCTGATTTGGCATCATAAGGAAGCTGAACAAAGACTCTTCCAGATGCAGTCTCTTTGTCGTCTTCATTACACTTTCTTGTTACATTGACACCATAGTTTTTTATTGGTGTTGCAATATCATCACATTCAAGTGCAACGAGGTCTCCGAAGAAAGCTGTTCTTTCTATATTCAAAGCAGAAATTCTAACAGTTACAAATACGTCACTAAGGTCATTGTAACCGATGTTCTTCAAAACAACATCAACAGGGAAATTTTCTCCTGCTCTAAGTGTCTGAGGAACACTCACTGACATTATATTTGCGCTGTAAGATTCTCTTTGTACCCTCAATTTGTAATTTGCATCTGTTCTGTAGCCGCTTCCGCTTATCTTGACGTTAAGGTCAACAAAGTCGCTAAGCTTGTTTCTAAGGTCAAATGGAACATCAAGTTTTATAGACTTGGTGTACTTCTGTCCTGTTTCAACATCGAAAGGTCTTGTCTCTGCATCAACGTCTCTTCTTTCGCCTTCTACTTCTACTTTTACCGTAATGTCAGATGCATTAACAGCTGACTTGAACTCAACCCTGAAAATTACTGATTCTCCAACAACAATTGCAGGGCTAAGAGCCGCATCAACACCGTCAACTTCAACTAAAATGTTTCCGCTAACAACTTGCTGAGCGCTTACAGTACTAGCAAGAAATAAAACGCCTACAAGCAATACCAAAAAAGCTAAAAGCTTTTTCATATTCATCTTGTTCTTCTCGTTTTTCATATTTATTTTTGCATAGAAAACAAAGTTTTCTATGATTTTACAAACTTGGAAATCCCTTATAAACTTTATGGTGATAACATGTAATATTAATTAAATAGTACTAAATGTGAGTAACACGTAGTTAAAGAGCTATTTTTTCATAAATTTTAACTCCTGAAACAGAATCCTTGACAGGAGCAGGACTTTCATTTATTATAATGTTCTCTTTATCCGTCGGTAAATTGAATATTAATTCTTTTAAGTCATTTTCAGGAGTTTCCTTATGATATTTTTCTCCTTTTTCCCCATATTCTATTCCGGAAAAATGTATGTGCAGTTCTTTGTATCCGCTGAATCTTTTCAGAGTCTCTTCAAAATTATATTTTTTATCTCTTGCAAGAATGTGTGCAAAGTCTATGCAGAAACTGCATCCTGTTTCTTCTGATAATTTTAAAATTTCATCCACGCTTCCGAAAACATTTATTTTTCCGGTTGTTTCTGGTGCCAGTTTTGGAGTATATCTTTTTGCCTTTATTTCTTTCTGCAGATTCATAATCTCTTTTTTTATGTTTTCATAAGTTTCCTGTTTGTCTTTCTTTCCGTAATACCCGGGATGAAAAACAACCCGGTGAGCATCAATCCAGGTTCCAACCTCACAGCATTTAAGAATTCTTTCTTTGCTTTTTTCAACTTTTTCCCTATCTTCAGAGTTAAGATTTATCCAGTATGGAGAATGAATACTTAATTTTATTCCTAATTTTTTCGCAGCCTCTCCTATTTTTA
>CAYIQA010000103.1:0-1992 GCA_964365475.1 Candidatus Woesearchaeota archaeon
AATTGAAGAGCTATAAAATAAAGTAGGAAATTACTGGAATTAGCAGGCAGCCCATTAGGTGATTCTTTCCCGCGCCCTTAATAGAAGGAATAATTCCGAGAAGCGTTGCTGATGTCAAGACAAGAAGGCCGATAAATCCTGAGAAAAAGAAAACTAATGCTGTTACAAAGGCAATTATACCAGTGCAGAGCCAGCTGTAGTTTATTTTTGTTATCATTTTTGCGAACAGAAGAGCAAGAAGAAGTGAGAGAAAGAAGGCGATTATTGCTGTTACAGCCGCTATGATAAGAAATATGACAAGATTTTCTTTTGTCAGCTCAATCATTTTTGATATTATTACAATCGAGCCGTTTCTTGCCTTGTCAATTGCATAGAGACTTAGAACACTAGTCAGCATGTTCACAGCATTTATTCCGCCATTGAGAAAAAGGAAGCTTTCGCTTTGCAAATTTTTTGCCAGCGAAGATGCGAGGATTGTTGCCTGTGTCGGGCCAAGACCGGGCAGGAAGCTGAACAGGGACGAGGCTACTGTTGCCAGCAATGTTAGTCCGCCTGCCTTCCAAATGCCCAGTTTAGGAAATATCTTGTACTGAATCGGAATGATCGCCTTCTCTGATATGCTTATAATCAGGGTAGAGATGCCAAATAATCCTGAGAGCATTGGGAAAAGCGGCTCTCTTAGTGAGTGTATGTTGAAAACCGCCAGGCCGAGAATTCCAGACATGCAAAACAAGATAAAAGCCCAGAACTTTGATTTTTGCTCTTTTATTATCAGCAGTATAGAGACTATAATCAATATTATCCCTATGTATGGCCTTATTAGCTCAAATGTTTTCTTGATGAAGATAATTGTTAGCGGCGAGATTATAATTGCCAGGAGTATTGCGCATAGTGCGCCAAGCGAGATTAGCGCAACCGCCTTGTATCCAGTGCCATTTAAAAGAAGCCTGTGGCCGGGAAGAACTGTGAGAACCTGGTCTGTGTCTGGAGCCCCGAGAAAGACTGACGGGATTGAGTCAAGAAATACGTGGGTTATTGACATTGCCAGAATGGAAACTGCCAGATAATAAGTGCTGATAAATCCCGACAGTCTTGCTGACAAGGCAAGAAGAATTGCAGCCACCAGATTTATGTGGACTCCAGGGGTGAGACCGGTAATTATTCCTAGAAAAATACCAGAGGCAACTGCAAGTATGGTTTCGATGAGCATGGCAGGAAGAAGTTTTTAGAATTTATATTGCTAGCTGTGATTAACCCGAAATTTTCACGATTTTGTCTGCAAGTATTTCGGTTTTGTTGTTGTAAACCGAAACTCTTCCGGATACCTCTACTAGGTCGCTTTTATGCAAAATAATTTTGTCAAAGACAGCAGCTGTTATAGAACCAGTCGAATCCTTTATTCCCATCAAGGTGACTTTCTCTCTTGGAGTAAAATAGGTTACGTAACCAGATATTCTGACATCTTTTTCATCCAATTCTTTATTTATTTCTGCAATGTTCATTTGCGGAGGTTTTGAATAAGCAGAGATAATTAATAAAATGAGGATGCATGCTATTGATGCAGGAAGCACGAATGTTTCTTTTTTCATAATCTGGATATTGCATTCTCCCTTAAAGAACTTTTCTGAGAAAAAGCCGGAAATCTTCCGTATTTTATTACAGAAATGTTTATAATGTCCGGTCATTCAGGCTAGCCTATGGATATTGAGAAGAGATTTAAGCTCATAAAAGAGGTTGGAGAGGAGATTATAACTGAGGCTGAGCTTCTTGAACTCCTTAAGTCAAAGAAGAAGTTTGTTGCATATGACGGGTTTGAGCCTAGCGGATCCATCCATGTAGCCCAGGGGATTATGAGGGCTGTTAACATCAACAAGATGGTTAAGGCCGGGTGCCATTTCAAGATGTGGGTCGCTGACTGGTTTGCTTGGGCCAACAACAAGCTTGGCGGAAATTTGGACAATATACAGACTACAGGCAGGTATTTGATTGAGG
>CAYIQA010000104.1:0-1980 GCA_964365475.1 Candidatus Woesearchaeota archaeon
TGGCAATATCTTTCCCCATGAAATAGCTTCATCTGGCCTAGCTCCAGCATCGCTTCCATCATATTCCTGGCTTGTGTTAATGTAAACGCTGTAATTAGCTCCATTCCTCATCATGTTTGCATTCAATATATGGTGCTTAACAACACTGCTTCCTAAAATTATCACTCCAGTTTTTTTGGCAGTAATTGCAATATCATTTAACCTTCTGATATCCTGAACAAAATCAATCTTCAACTCGGGATTGTCATAAGAGAAAAAGTATATCATATCTCCCATGCTTCCGTCTGTAATTGTAGGGCAGAAAACAGGAATTTTGTTTTTATTTGCCCAGTAATAAATTGATTCCTTATTGTTTATCTTTTCTCCAAGCTTCCAGATTAAATCATTAGTGCAGTAAATTTTTCCAGTTTTCTTCTGCTCCTCAACAATATCTTTCAAAATCGGCACAAAGAAGTCTTCAAATGCGCAGTATCTTGAGTTCGGAATTAAAACATTTCCAGCCCTGTTTATTCCCTTATGTCTCAGGTATTCTCCGCTCATGGAAAACTTTCCCAGCAAGAAAGGCTTTATGCATTTTATAATGTCCTCTTCAACCCCACCTGCAGTTGTCACAACAACATCTACAAATTTATGCTCGACTAAATATCTGAAAACATCTCTTAGTCCGGAGCTAACCAAGTTTGAAGTATAGCCTAAAAATATAGTGCATTTCTCTTCTCTCATCTTTTTTATAATTTTAATGGCTTCTGCCAGATGAGTTGCCTGGAAACCTGTGACTGCGTACTGTTTGAGCATCTTTTCGTAGTCTACACCTTCATTAAAGTCATAGCCGTGCACTTCAGGCAAGCCTTCTGGATCTTTTTCGCTTTCCCTCAATACGTTTCTTTTTCCTATGTCTTTGGGATTATCAGTCATTTTAACCTCAAAATTTTAATATAAACTAAACTAGAAAAACTCCAGAATTAACTGTGGCTTCTTATTGAGTCTAGCATAAAAATATCTTCAAGTATTATGTTTATAAGGTTTATGCACCGGAAAATTTCCGGATTTGACTTCATCATCTTTATAAATGCATGAATATTCTAGCTTCTATGCAGCGCCAACTAAAAGAGCCAAAATTCAGGGTCCTTTGCAGGAAGTGCAAGAAGTTTTACCTGCCTGACAAAACAAAAATATCAAGATTGGGGTACTGCGAGAAGTGCAGGTTTGTGAAAGGGAGATGCAAGTTTGTTACTGAGATTGGTTACCAGTGCGAGAATGATGCAGAGTTCAGCGGATACTGCATGGATCATTTCCTGACAATGCCTATGAGAAATCTAAAGAAGGTGGCTAAGGGGCTATGAGCATTTTAGATGCAATAATACTTGGAATTGTGCAGGGGCTGACTGAATGGCTGCCTGTCTCAAGCTCAGGTCATCTTGTCATTTTTCAGGAGCTGTTTAGCATCAAGGCTGGAATAAGCTTTGACCTGGCTGTTCATCTCGGGACTTTGCTTGTTGTTTTTGTTTATTTCTGGAGGGATATTGTGAGGATAGCTAAAGCTATTGGAACTTGGGATTATGAAAGTGAATATTTCAGGCTGGGAATATATGTTTTGCTTGCAAGCGTTGTTACCGGGGTTTTTGGAGTTCTTTTCTATGAACAGGTGAGCAAGATATTTTCAAATGCCTTGATAGTCGGGATTTTGCTTGTGATTAATGGTCTGTTTTTGATTCTTGTAAGCAACAAAATGGGGTGGACAAATATTGACTGGGTAAAATCATTGATAATTGGGTTTGGCCAGGCTGTTTCTATACTGCCAGGGATATCAAGAAGCGGGGCAACTATAGGATCTGCTATGCTTGCAGATGTCAGGAGAGAAGAGGCATTTAGATTTTCATTTTTGCTAAGCATACCTGCGATAATCGGGGCGAATTTGTACTCATTAAGTGTTGAGGAATTTGTTTTTGATGTAAATGTGGTTGTCGGGATAATATTTGC
>CAYIQA010000105.1:0-1947 GCA_964365475.1 Candidatus Woesearchaeota archaeon
TACAAGGTTGTTTTTGTAAGAAAGGACTGCATAGGCGCCTTTGCCTGCGTTGCTGTTCATGCTGAAAGATGGATTCCTGCTGATGATGGAAAGGTTAACTTGACTGCTGGTGAACAGGAGGGCGATAATTTTGTTGTGTGGATAGATGAGAAAGAGCTGCCTAAAATGAAAGAATCTGCTGAAGTTTGCCCTGTAAATGTAATTCATATTTATGATGAAAGCGGAAAGCAGATAATTTAATTTCCTAAATAATAATTACAAAGAGTTCTAATTGCCTTTGCTGCCCTGTCAGGGAATGTGAAGCATGGCACCCCGTGCTCCTCAAGGCTTCTTTTGTGGATTTCTGTGAAGTCTCCGCCAGTCGAGACTATGAATATGGGCTTCTTTTTCGAGTCATGGGCCTCTTTGATGACGTCGACAATGTCAGATGTTATCAATGGAGTCTGGTAGAGAACAACAACGAGCAGGATGTCAATGTTCTGGTCATCAAGGGATGCGTTTATTGATGTCCTGTAGCGCCCAGTGTCAGCATCGCCCACCAGGTCTATTGGATTGTTGACAATAACAAGATTCGGGAACTGTTTTTTCAGGAATTCTCTTGTCTTCTCTGACATTGAAGCGAGCTTCAGGTTGTTGAGTTCAAGAGCATCTGCAGACAGTATCCCGTAGCCGCCGCCGTTTGTGATGATCTGAACTCTCCTGCCTTTTGGCTCTGCGCACTTTTCCAGGACTCTGGCATAGTCAAACAGGTCTTCAAGAGAGTCAGCCCAGATTATCCCTGCCTGCTTGAACGCAGCCTTGTAGATTTCAGCGTTTCCTGCAAGCGAGGCAGTGTGGCTCAATGTTGCCCTGCTTCCTGCCTCTGTGATGCCCCCTTTGATTGCAATGATCGGCTTTTTTTTGCTCACCTTTTTGCAGACCCTCATGAATTTTCTCCCGTTTTTTATGCCCTCGACATACAGGCAGATGACTTTTGTTTCCTTGTCTTTGCCCAGATATTCAATCAGGTCTGTTTCGTTTATTGATAAGGCGTTGCCGTAGCTGATGAACTTTGCGAAACCATAGCCCTGCCTTGCAACCAAGTCCAAGGTTGCCGAGCCAACAGCTCCTGACTGGCACAGGAATGAAATTCCTCCAGGCTTTGGCCTGTTCAGCCTTAGTCTCGGCAAGAATAAGGTGTCTAGGCCCGAGTAGCAGTCGAGAACACCGAGAACGTTTGGGCCTATCAGGTTGATGTTGTACTCCTTGACAATCTGGAGGAGCTCCTCTTCAAGGGCCTTGTTGCCTATCTCTGAAAAGCCTGCCGTGATCATAACAACATATTTAATTTTCTTTTTTCCGCATTCATGCAGGGATTTAACTGCCACTTCTGACGGGACTGCTATTACTGCAAGCTCGATTTCACTTCTTACAGAAAGAACTGATGGGTAGCATTTTATGTTTCCAATGTAGTCGGTGTTCGGGTTGATTGGATAAATTTTGCCTTTGTAATTTGACTCAAGAAGATTTTTTAGAATCACGTGGCCAATCTTGTTCGGATTTCTTGAAGCACCTATGACTGCTATTGACCCTGCTTTGAAGAAAGTGTCCATTATTCACCCCTTTGAGCCTTTTTCTTCAGAGAAGAAAAACCCTCGGGAAAAAGAGAGATGGTCTGTATTTAAATATTGTGCTGGTTGTTGTGGTTCTTTTTTCCTCTGTGCCAGCCTAAATGCTCTGATAATTTAGAATTAATATCCAATATTTTGGAATGCAGGTGGAAGGTGTATCCTAAATTAGCAACTAACAAAGTTATAACAACCTCCTCAAAGCCAAGACTTCCGCCAAGAATATTTCTTATAACCTCTATTATTATATAAATCACAAAAATAACAAAAAGCCATTGAAGTATTTTCCGCCAGTTTACCATATCAGCCACCACCAAAGACCCTCACGAGAAGCCATATT
>CAYIQA010000106.1:0-1818 GCA_964365475.1 Candidatus Woesearchaeota archaeon
AAAGCAGATTTTTCATTATCAATCTCAATGGTATATACTTTTGTTTTCCTGAAAGCAGAAGCAAGCCAAATAGTGGAATAGCCATTGCTTGTCCCGATCTCAATAACATTCTTTGGATGTTTGAGCCTAACAAGCAAATGCAGGAATCTTCCAGAATCAGGGGCAATATTAAACATATAGAGCTTTTCATTAATCTCTTCAAGCTCCTGCAGGACTTTTTTAATGTTAGACGTGATAATCACCTCTTTTACCATAGAAATTCAAAAGGTTTCTCATAATTGTTCTTGTGTCGTATTCTCCATGACCCTTACAATGGAAATATTCATGCCAATCAGATTCCCAGTCAGTATGCACCCTTTTGAATGAAAAAGGTTTAAACCATCCTTTAACAAAAGGATCAAGTTCTTTGTCAGTAACCCTAAATGAGGTATGCCCCTCTTCAACCAATACCTGATATTCTGTTTTCTGCACAGGATAAGATTTCTTATCATCCCGGTCATTCCCAAGGCTATGCACATTATCATAAACATCTCCATGATTAGTTGAATTATCAAATAAAGAACCCTCCAACACGGGCACACCATTAACCAATATAACTTTTGGTTTTTTATCTAATTCATTTTCAACCAAGCAATCTAGATTAATAGTTCTCATTCAGCCACCCCAAAATATCATCATCCTGATTCTTGCTTCCAATAACCTCGACCAAAACAGGCACAGAAGTCTGCCCGGAAATCTCCCTCAGCATTATTCTTTTTGAATGCTCACTAGGCACCTCAATTCTTTTGTATTTGATTTTCCTCTTGGCCAATTCTTTTTCAACCCTCGCACCATAAGGGCACCCATCTATTGTGAATAAAACAAGCTGTTTTTCCATACAAAGAAAAAAAGAAAGGGATTATTTAAAAGTTACCATTCTTAAAGATTTTATCAAGAAGAAACCCTTCCTAATAACCCCTCTTCTGCCTTATTGGGCAACCTACACGCACAATTCATGCCTTTAATACAGTCTTAATCCCCTTCCCTTGTCATAGGGCAGCTCTTTATGCTGGATAAGCTTATGTTCAATCTTTTCCAAAGCCCTATCCACACTCTGCCAGATCCCATACTCGCCAACATTCGCTATTACCCTTGTTCCCTGATTCCAGAGTCTTGCCCTGCACAAAAACAAAGGCATCTGCCTAAAGCGATGTTTATGTTGCTCAATATGCAGGCTTAACACTCCCCCGTTTATAATCCGGGAATGCCTGTCCACAACTTCATTAATCTCTGTTTTAATCCCCTCTCTGTCAATAGGAGCTAGCCTTCGCAGCTTCCCCCCAAGCTTGACAGATACACCAACTTTTGCCATTTCCACCACCCCCCAGGTTTTATGGCTAACATTCAAACGCTAAAATTCCACACTCTTTGAGTGGTGGTTTACTGCGTAAACCACTTACCGCTATGTGGAATTTGGCGTGCTCAAGAACAAGTATGATGCCTTGCATCATACCCTTGGTCTATGACCAAGGGTTCTTGACACTTCCTTGTCCCTTGCCTTAAAATTACAAGTTGAGCCAGTTATAATAACCTTGCCCATATAGAACATATAGCATATGCTCAGATAAGCACATGGTGCTTTTGCAGAAAACTTATCTTATTAATGCAGATTTTTCAAGCTATCTTTAACTACTTCGAATGCAGTTCAACCCGGTCATCATCTTCCAGTTTGTAATTCAACCCAACAACCTGCCCGGGGAACCTGGCAGAGCCCCAAATCCTTGCATATTTGAACTTCTTTGCAAAATCCTTATGCACATGCTCAGCTAAATCCTGGAC
>CAYIQA010000107.1:0-1811 GCA_964365475.1 Candidatus Woesearchaeota archaeon
GGCTTTATCTTCTGGTTGTTCTGCATGTTCTGCGACCCTGATTTCTTTATTGGGCGTTTCTGGAGGTTTGGCAGTGTTCCCGCTGGAAGGATTAGAGTTTATCTTTTTAGCAATAATACTGCTTTCTGTTTCTTTGTATACAAATTCAAAATCTATAATATCAAAGACCTGTGAGGTGAAGAAATGAGTAAAACTATCAAGATAGAGATAACAAAGGCAAAGGTGTTTACAATCTTTGGAATTTTGTTGCTGATCATAGGTTTTGTTTATTTTTCAAAGCCAGCAAGCAGCGAAATACAGGAAATTTATTCTGAACTATCACCCCAGGCACAGAGTCTTTATTACCAACAATCTGAGAAGTTGACAAAGTCGGTGGATCCAAGGCTTGTCGAATTGGACAAATTAACAATAGGGTGTTTTGGGGCTCAACAAGTTGTGAAGATGAGTGAAAGTGAGCATAATCTTGGTGGTCAATGTTGCGGTGCATTGAAAAAGGTTGAATCCTATAACCTGCAATTAGAAGCTCTTAGCAATTTTATTAAGGATAATGGCAATATAGAACTCATTCCAAAAGATCCTTACGATGTTCCAGTTTCGCATGCAAAGAAACTTATTCAACTTGACAAAGACATAGTCCTATCTGCTGATCAGCAGCAAATTTATGATGAAGCCATGCAGATGTCCCATCATGGTGGACCTTGTTGTTGTAAATGCTGGAAATGGTATGTAATGTCTGGATTGGGAAAAAAACTGATTGTCGACTATGGCTGGAATGCCGCAAAGTTAGCTGAGCTATGGGACACCTCAAGTTCTTGCGGCCATGATGAAGATACTGACATGTATAAACATTACAAAAGAGAGTTGCAAAATGGTCGGGAACATGACGATCAAGCAATACAAAAACTAAAGGCGGCTGTAACTTTAAAAACAAATCCAGAAATAATAGAGGCAGGAAAAGAGGCAGAATTCATATTTTATCTTAAAGACGGCTCTGGCAGTCCAATAAAAGACTTAAAGGTAAATCATGCGAGGCTGCTTCATGTTATCTTTATAAGCAATGATCTAGATATAATAGGTCATGTACATCCAGAAGATTTTGGTTCAACTTCAAACAATGGCGAATACAAAGTAAAGTTCACTTTTCCAAAGTCCGGGAAATATGGTGTTTACCTAGATTTTGCTGACAGCAGATCAGAATATTCGGAAAGTTTGCTTGTAAATGTTGAAGGCAGCCCATCACAGGGTCAAGCAGAATATGACTTCGGGAAGGAGAAATCTTTCATATCCTATCGGGAAGAATCAGCAGATAAATACACAAAAGCTGTTTTAGCATCAGATTCAGAAAAAATCAGCCCAGACAGCTACAAAGTAACAATTGACTATCTCCCTGTGGAAGCAGGAAAGGAAACCGACATTGATTATCATTTTGAAAAAGACTCCAATCCGGTAAGTGACTTCGAAAAATATCTGGACATGCCAATACATTTTGCTGTTGTAAAAGAGGATCTAACAGATTTCTCTCATACCCACGGCTTGGATATTAACAATATGATGGAAGACCATAAAATGCATGTTATGCCTTCATCCTCGCTGGGGCCAGATTTCAGGTTAACTATAGAATTCCCAGAAGCCGGAATATACAGGATATTCAGTCAGTCTAAGCATCAAAGCAATATAATATTCACCTCTTTTATGGTGGAAGCCAAATAGGCAAACTTAATAAAGAGGCAAAAAAAAACAAAACACGGGGGTTATAATATGGAAGAAAAAAAGAAAATTAAGCTTGAGTTTGAGCAGGCTACATTATGGAA
>CAYIQA010000108.1:0-1809 GCA_964365475.1 Candidatus Woesearchaeota archaeon
ATGGGCCTGGGAGGAATCGAACCTCCGACCTACTCGACGTGAACGAGTCGTTATACCATTAAACCACAAGCCCGTCTGAAAGAGTATACATAACCTTTATTACAACGGTTGCGTAAGCTCCCTTTCTTATCTTAAACTCAACCTGCTGTTTATATTTGTTTTTATGCAGTTCATCATTCTCAAGCCTGCCGATCTTTAAATTTTTAACTCTTGTAAATGCGCTTCTCATTATGGTTTTTGAGCTTAGTTCCCTGAAAACATTAAACTTAAAATCACTTTGCTTCACTTTCTCCTTTTCAAGAACATCCTTTACTATCCTCCTTATTTCTTCATCTGCTTTGAATGGTGTGTATCCTACCATTGGAAGCTTAAGCTCTTTGTCTTGTTCCTTAATCTCTTTGGGAAATGCAAAAGTTCCAGCAACGTAATCAACCTTCTTTGTATTTTTGTAGTTCTCAACAATATATCCATACAGAATATTGTTAAAGAGCCAGCTCTGGTAAGCCTGCACAAACAATGTCAGCAACTGCAACGGCAATCTTCTGAAAGCATTAATATAATCTTTTGGATTTTTTGCAAGAGCATTAATTACTTTTCTCTCATAATACATTCCCTTTGCGACTTCAAGATTTTCAAACTTCCCCCAATTCTTCTCAAGCTTATTTCTCCATTCTTGGTGATCAATTGTTTCTGTAAAAAATGGCTTGCAAAGATAAACCTTCATTGCTCTTTCGTAGTTTCTTCTTAGAAGTTCCTTTCCGACAAGATGTGTATTCGGTCTTATTTCGCCAAATCTCTGGTCATCGTAGTAATTTGCTGCATAATAAACTGGAGTTAGTTTTTTATCAAGATTTCTCACAGTTATAATAAATTTATTAGATGATAGACTTCCAATTCCAATTCTTCTGTTTCCATATCCCAATGGCGTTAATTCAATATTTTTTATGCTTACGTCTTTAAGTTTCTTTAAATCAAAATTCTTTATGCATACATACTGCTCGGTTATTCCATACTTGTCCTTCATCCCAGCAACAGAAATCCTGCTTTTGCCAATGCTAAGCTTTCTGGCAAGTTCGTCAATAGCTTTTGTAGTTGTCCATTTTTCCTTCTTCATCAATAAATAGGCATAAGGCCCATTATTCTTAATCTTCAAATCCAGAATTTCCTTGACCTGAAAGTCTTCAGGCTTGTTTTTTAGCTTGAACATAAATATAATGCTCCCGACGAGATTTGAACTCGTGTTTAAGGCTCGAGAAGCCCTTGTCCTATCGGTTTTGGGTTTTTACCAAAATGACCGGGCTAGACGACGGGAGCCTAAAGCAAAAATCTTTTCAACATATTATAAACCTTTTCTTTATCAAGATTTTTAGGAAAGATTAAATACTTTAAACTCTTCCTTTTTCTAGCATGTAAGGGGTGGTATCATGGATGTAATCAAGCGAAGCGGAAAGCACCAGAAGTTCAGCATGTCAAAGCTTAGAAGGGGAATTGAGAGGGCAGCAAGAGACGCAAAAATTGCCTCAATGCAGAGAAGGAAGATTGTCAATGAGGTCTCAAGAAGTGTTCTTCTTGGCATGAGAAGAAGAAAATCAGTAAAAGCAGTAGAACTTAGAAAAAGAATTCTAGGCAGGCTTGACAGGAGCGCTAGATCTGCAGCTTCAGCATGGAGAAGATTTGACAGAAAAAGATAAAACTAAACTTTTTTCTTTGTAACTTTCAATAGTCCCGGGAGGATTTGAACCTCCGTCAGAGCCTCCAGAGGGCCCTATCCTTGGCCACTAGACGACGGGACTATAATCTATACCTGCT
>CAYIQA010000109.1:0-1758 GCA_964365475.1 Candidatus Woesearchaeota archaeon
CGTATAATGCATCTGCGAAATCCCCTTCTCCGACAACCTTTTTCTCGAATACCCTATTCACTATTTCAGATGTGGCCTTTCTCTCCATTTCTGCGTAGAATGAAGACGGGCTTCCAGTGTATGACTCTATGAAGGCGTTATATTCCTTCAGGCTCTTCAGTATGCTGGCCAGCTTTGACATTTCGTTGCTGCTTATGGAATCTGCTATTATCCTTGAGACTTCTTCTGCAAATATGTCCTGCATATCTCTATGTATTTCTGGTGCTATGTCCTCCAATATTGCTATGTCCTTTATAATAGGCAATAGCGCTTCAGTATTCCCAGCATCCAGCTCTGAAGATATTGTGCTTGACGCGTGCCTTATTGTCGCTTCATAGAACATTCTTACCATGAACAAGGCAACTGTGTCCGGGTTGACCTTTCCAGTCTCTTTGTCTATTCTGTTTCTCGCATCAATTTCAATTTCTTTCAAGCCTTCAAATGCGCCCGCATATTCTTTTTGCGAGATTTGGGTTTCTATCAATGAGATTTTGTCCTTTAAATCTGGTCTTGCCTTAATAAGATTTAGCAGAAATTCCATGGTTTCTTTTACATCTAACCCCAGGTCAGGATCTGTCCTGGATAGGCTGTCAATCTGAGTAAACCTGCTGACAGCTTCTGCCAGGTCTCCAGCTGCAGCGATCTGCTGTATCTCAAACAACTTCTCCTTGATTAATTCTGTCTTTGAAACTCCCATCTGAAGAGCCAGCTCGTCTGCAATCCCAGGGAAGAGATTGTCTACTTCCTGCCTTTCTTCCTGCGTCAATGAGGAATATATTCTTCTGGCTGCCTCGGCGTAAACTTTCCCTTCAGCTGCAAGGTTCTCTGCCATATAACGCGATGTCTGTCTTACAGCTTCGTCGCCTGCCAGCTCCGCGTTTCTTTCATGTACTATACTATTTGACTTGTAAACAAATCCAATATCAAGCAGCAATAAAATTGTCAGCATGTTCCTGACCTCTTTAGGATAAAATCCAACGAACTCCAGCTGGGTTTCGAATGCCTCTGCTGCAGACCTGAAGTTTGGCGATATGCGCTCACCTTTGATGTTGAAATCTTCCTCAAGGGCAGCAAGCCCCCTGACAATCATATCTCCGTATTTTTTACCAACTTCTAGGTTATTTTTCATAAAGTCTGTCTCAAACATTCTCTTTAGGGATTCAAGCAACGGGATTGTATCAAATAGCCCGATTGTAATATCATCGTCAAGAAGATGCTTTGTTTTTTCAAATTTGGCTGTTAGTTCGCCAATTGACGGCAGTGGTCCCTGCCCTATAGGCTGAGCAGTAGGTATTATGGGTTGGGCTGTGGGTATCTCCTCTTCTGGTCTAACATAAGTTATCTCAACATCGCCATTAGGTTTGTAAGTTACTTCAATTTTAACAGCAGCATTACTAATTCTTAGCAGTGCCCTTCCAAGCCATCCAGTTAATCCGCCAAATCCTCCTGCCATGCCTGCAGCCATCTGCATTCCATTATCATCGCTCATGAACACAACTAGTGCTGCAAGGTAGGCATAATCTGATGCCTGAAGCCTTCCAAGCCAAGCAGGAAGAAGCTTTCTTATCTCTTCTGCACCTTCTTTTGTAGTCATCCTGCTTTCAATCACTGCAGTCAGGACCTCCCTGACCTTGCTTACTACATATTCAGCCTGCTGCCTGCCGACTTTAAGCTTGGACAGGAAGTTAAGGTAAGCGCTTTCAAATGAGATTCCATGAG
>CAYIQA010000110.1:0-1727 GCA_964365475.1 Candidatus Woesearchaeota archaeon
TCACGTTAATATTGACTGCAAGAGTCGAGTTTTCTGCAAGGGTTGTGAAATAAAATTTATCATAGATTATTCCTAGGTTTGCAGCTGCAGTAAGGCCAGATATTGTAACAAAGTTGTCACCTGCAGTATCTATTAATGAACCTATTGTCGATTGATAGCCTGCCTTGCCGAGAATCCTGATACTTACATTAACGCTTCCTGGAGCCCGCTTTGAAAATGATGGGGTGCCGTTCGCGTCAGGGTTGTAGAGAGTGAAGACATAGTAATAAGATGAGTTGTCATAATCAAGCTCAACTGTAGTGTTTGATGCCCTGTTGTACATCTTGTAATAAAGCATTCTCTTGAGATTTTTCTGGCTTGGATAAAGCAGCGTCAGGTTATTACTGGCTGCGTTTTTGCTCAGCTTGATGTTTGCAAAATTAGTTGAAAGAAAACTTTCAAAATTGCTCAGTCCGCCCACGAACAGAGAGAAATCAAAGCCTGGCGAATTGGCAGTCTGCCCGCTAAATGAATGATTGAAGTTAAGGCCTGTAAGGTTTGAGGTTATGTTAATGTTTGTGCCGTTCCAGAGAAGCTCGTCCACAACATGCTGGGCAGCAAAAAACTGGTTCTTCACTCCCTCTGTTTCTATTGTCTCTGCTACGCTCTCTCTCAGGCTCAGTGAGTTCTTGAAAATTATGAAAGCCATCAGCAGAATAACTAGTGCAAACAATGTTGTTGAGAGAGTAAACAATACCCCTTTTATTTTGGCCATATGAAAAACCTCACTGACGCATAATACCTGGTATTTGTGCTTATGTTCAGGAATGTTACAGGGATCTCACCCGAGACTATTGTTGTGTTGTAGTCTATTGTTGAGTTTGTCTTTATGTTGCCTGCAGGGAAATTCCCTGTTATGTTCAGCTTGATGTCATAGTTAACTGGGGTGATGTTGATTGTTTTGTTGTGGATTGTCATGTTGTCCAAAGTGCTGTAGATGTTGTAGTAGTTTAGTGTTGAGACAACATCATAGCCAACCCTCTGGAGCTGCTTCAGTTCCAGCGAGCTTTCTGTTGACGATGAGTAGTAAGAGGCTGCTGCCAGGATAATTATAGCTATGAAAACCCCTAGTGCTGCGTCTATTGAGAAGATTGCAGCTTTCTTACTTCCACACTGAAAAATCAATGTAGACTGTTTCGTTTCCATATGTTACAGTTCTCCTTGATGATGCGATTAAAGAGTAATTGTCTGTGAACTCTCCAACCCTCGTTACGTAGCTGTTGTTGTGCTGGTACCTCACTGCGAAAGTGTAGTTGTAGCTCCTGATCTTGAATGCATCCTTGATCTGGTCTGCTGTCAGGTTTGTGAAGTTGAGAAGCTTTGCGTAGGATAAATTCCTGTCGTCTCTTGCCAGGCCTGGAAGCACATAATTTGATGTGGTCCAGTTGTACGGGATTCCGGGGGAGAAGACCAAGGTGTCTGCAATGAACATGGATTTCTGGGCCATGTCATTGTACTCAATGTCCCTGGTCAGCTTCTGGTTGTAGTAGTTAAGGCTTATAATAAGGATGACAGTAATTAGAATAAATATTCCTGTTGCTACAATCATGTCTATGACAACAGCCTGGCCTCTTTTCAACCTCTCTTCCCCCATTAAATAATGAAAGAAAACATTTAAATATATATCCATGAATTAGAATTAAGGAAAAAAGAGGTAAAATGAAGAGGAAAGTTCTCAGGCATAAAAA
>CAYIQA010000111.1:0-1712 GCA_964365475.1 Candidatus Woesearchaeota archaeon
TTCAGGAACTATCCAAACAAAAAAGATTGAATATTATTGACGTTTTTGGCGGAGTTTCAATGAGCCCCCAGGTTCAGGAATTATCAAGGGCTGAAGTGGTTGTAGCAACTCCTGGTAGATTATTAGACCACCTTGAGAGAGGAACGATTAATCTGTCAAAAATTAAAATCCTGGTTTTAGATGAAGCAGATAGAATGTTAGATATGGGCTTCATAGATGATGTTGAAAAGATTATTAGAGCATGCCCAAAGAAAAGACAAACTTTGCTTTTTTCCGCCACAATTTCAACTTATGTCAGAGATCTAGCACAAAAGCACATGGTTCAACCAAAGCTGGTTACAGCAGTAAACCAGGTTGATTCAAGCCAATTAAAACAAGTTTATTATGATGTTCCTAAGAATATGAAATTATCTCTGCTTGTACATTTATTGCAGGAAGAGAAGGCAGGACTTGTTATGGTTTTTTGCAATACAAGAAAAGGCACTGATTTTGTTGCTAAATCACTTAAGGCGAACAAAATAGATGCAATTGCTGTTCATGGCGGCTTATCACAAAATAAAAGAACAAGAACCATTGACTTGTTTAACAGGGCAAGAGTAGGAGTCCTGGTGTGCACTGATGTTGCTTCAAGGGGTTTGCATATTGATGATGTGTCTCATGTTTACAATTTTGACATCCCAAAGGAAGCAAAAGATTATGTTCATAGAATAGGCAGAACAGCCAGGGCAGGGGAAGCTGGAAAAGCAATTAGTCTTTTGTGCGATTACGACTATGATAACTTCACAAGGGTTCTTCAGGAATATTCTTTTGACATAGAGAAGTTAGAAAGGCCGCATCTGAAAAGAATAGAACTTGTTGCAGTAAACAGCTTTAGGCACCAACAAAGAAGGCCGCAAAGATTTAATAATGGCTGGAGACACAATGATAGATTATAACTTAGTCAAAAATTGCAGATTATGCAAGTCCAGATTTACTGTTAACAAGACTCAATCCAAGGAAATTTATTGCAAAGGATGCAAACCTAAAATGAGGGGGAAAAAGGAAAGCTACTGGAGATATAATTAGCAGTTGATATGCTTTTCTGAGAGGGATTGATTTTTAGTGCAATGTTCTGCGAAGCCGAAAAATGTAAAGTCGCGAGTGGCAAAGTAAATTGATTATAGCTTAGAAGTAATATCAGAAAAAACTTGTCTATCTATTTCAGTCACAGGAAGTTCATATCTAAAAGAGACTCTAAGAGGAGTACCAAAAACTCCATATTTTCTGTCTGGTATTCTATCGCCATTCTCATCTACAAGTACGAAACCACCAAGCATTCCTTCGCGAGAAGGTGATGATAATTCTATTTGGGCACCAGTTCTTCGGACATGATATCCATCTATTCTTTGAGTGCCCATGTGTATTAGAATGAACAAAGCGATACATCAAAGCGATACATCAAAGCGAGAAAACCTAATAAAAATCGTAACATTTATATACTATTAAGTGAACACTTGTTCATATAAAGGTGAACATTATGTATATCAATAAGTCTACAGCCAAAGTATTACAATTATTTACCAGCCATATCACTGAATCATTTACTCTTAGAGAAGTAGCAAGAAGACTAAAAATGCATGTATCACTTACACATCGAGCAATACATCCATTAATAGACGCTAAAATTATTGAGCAAGATAAACATAAAAATCTTAGCCTAAATTACAAGATTC